>JAGMZX010000025.1 GCA_018005585.1 Candidatus Hydrogenedentota bacterium
TCACGAAGCGGCATAGGTCATCGACGTGGCCGTGCGTGTCGTCGCCCGCAATGCCCGCGCCCAGCCAAATCACATTTGTCACGCCCAGACAGCGGCGGAATACGTCTTCGTAATTCGCGCGGCTGAAACCGGGGTTTCGCACCTGCGCGCGCGGGTCGAGCAGGCATTCTTCCGTAGTCAGCAGCGAGCCGCGGCCGTTGCCGTCGATGGCGCCGCCTTCGAGGACTACGCGCATGGAGGCGGCGTCCCCGCCGCCTGGTTTTGAATCCGCACGCGACGGGGACGTCGCGTCTACCGTGTGCATTCCCAGCAAACGCGCAATGTGCCCGGCCCACGCGGCATCGCGCGCGAAATTGTCGTACTTGGCCCAGCCGTTGAAACCGAAGCGCACCGCAGTCAGGCCCCTCTCGGGACAAAGCACGAAACACGGCGAGATGTCGCGCATCCAGCCGCGGTCGAGCGGTGTCTGCACAAATGTGATGGCCGTGCTGTCCGCGCCCGCGCGTTTCAGGACACGCCGCGCGCGCGCCTCTTGCGCCGCCGACTGCACGGCGAGGCAGATGCGTTCACCCGGCAGCATGTGACGCGCGATTTCGGCGAAGACCCAGGGGATTGGCTGGAACTTGCCGGGCCAGTCGCTGGTATTCGCGGGCCACGCGAGCAGCGTCGCCGCGTGAGGCTCCCACTCCGCCGGCATCCGCGCCGCAGCCATGGTCACGAATCCTCGAGGAAACGCTGGTCGAGCCCCTGATACGCGTCGATGCGCCGGTCACGCAGGAAGGGCCAATTGCGGCGGATGGTTTCGATGTGCGCGAAATCGGCTTCGGCGATGAGGACTTCCTCGCGGTCCTCCGACGCCTGGGCCAGCATGACGCCTTGCGGGTCCGCGACGAAAGACGAGCCCCAGAACTCGATGCCGGCGGACTCCGGCGCGGGCCGCTCGAGGCCGACGCGGTTCACCGCCGCGACGTAGACGCCGTTTGCGATGGCGTGGCCGCGCTGCACCGTGATCCAGGCGTCGCGCTGTGCCGCGCCGTAGCGCGCCTTCTCGTGCGGGTGCCAGCCTATGGCGGTGGGAAAGAACAGGATGGATGCGCCCCGCAGGGCCATGAGCCGCGCGCCCTCCGGGTACCACTGGTCCCAGCAGATGAGGACGCCGATACGGCCGTATGCCGTGTCAAAGACGCGAAACCCGAGGTCGCCCGGCGCGAAATAGTACTTCTCGTAGTACGCGGGATCGTCCGGGATGTGCATCTTGCGGTACAGGCCGGGCACGGCGCCGTCCGCGTCGATGACGGCCGCGCTGTTGTGATACACGCCGGCCGCGCGCTTCTCGAAGAAGGGCACGACCACGACAACGCGCAATTCCGCGGCGAGCTCCTGGAACAGAACCGTGGACGGGCCCGGGAAAGGTTCCGCAAGGTCGAATGTGCGCGTGTCTTCTTTCTGGCAGAAATATTGCGAGCGGTACAACTCGGGCAGGCAAACGACCTGCGCGCCCGCGGCGGCCGCGGCGCGCACCTGTTCCGCCGCTCCGCGCATGTTGGCCGCGGCGTCGCGGCCCATCGACATCTGGACCAGGCCGATCTTGGCGCGCGATGCCGTCGCCGTCATGGTTTTTCCGCGCTCCCGCCGGTTGCGTTGTGCAGCAGCACCAGATTGTCGCGATGGATGACCTCGTCGAAGTCCTTATGGCCCAGAATCCCCTCGATTTCGGAGCTCTTCCGGCCGCGAATCCGCCCGATGTCGCGGCTCGAATAACTTACGAGGCCGCGCGCGAGATGCTGGCCGGCCGTGTCGCTGACGAGCACCGCCGCGCCGACGTCGAATTCGCCCTGCACCTCGACAATGCCCGCGGGCAGCAGGCTCTTGCCCTGTTTCGTCAGCGCCTTGCGCGCGCCATCGTCGATGACCAGCCGCCCCTGCGTCACGCGCCCAAACGCAATCCAGCGCTTCCGGTGCGAGAGCGTCTCCCGCGCAGGCGCGAAGACGGTGCACGGCGCCGTGCCTCCAAGCACGCTGTGGATGATGCCTTCGATGTACCCGTTCGCGATGACGACCGGCACGCCCGCGACAGACGCGATCCGCGCCGCTTCGATCTTCGTTTTCATGCCGCCGGTCGAGGCGATGCTGCCCGCGCCGCCCGCGCCGGCTTCGATCTCTTCCGTAATGTTTTCGACGTAGGGGATAATCTTCGCGCCGGGAAACTGCGCCGGGTTGTGGTCGTACAGCCCGTCCACGTCGCTCAGGATGATGAGCAGGCCGGCGTTGATTTTCGCGGCGATCTTGGCGGACAGCGTGTCGTTGTCACCGAAGCGCAATTCCTCGACCGCGGTCGAGTCGTTCTCGTTCACGATCGGCACGACCGTCTTCAGGCTGAACAGCGTGTTCAGCGTGTTGCGCACGTTGAGGTAGCTCTGGCGCTTGTCCAGGTCGGATGACGTCAACAGCACCTGTGCGCTGCGCAGGCCGTCGCCGTAGGTCTGCAGCAGCGTTTCGTAGTAGTGCATGAGCGTGGCCTGGCCTACCGCCGCGACCGCCTGTTTGTGGCGCAGGTCCGCGGGGCGTTTCTTCAGCCCCAGCGCGTTCATGCCGCAGCCGATGGCGCCCGAACTTACGATCAGCACGTTCAGGTCGTGCTGCCGCTTGAGCGCGGCGATCTCCTTGACCACCGCTTCCATGACCATGCCCTCGAACGCCTTGCGTCCGCTGAGCAGTTGCGTGCCGATCTTCACGACCAGCGTCTCTATCTTGTCCGGATCGAACTTCACGACCGCGTTTCCAGGTGTTGCCCCAAGAATGCACAGCTTACCGCGCTCCCTTGGCCAAAGACAACTGGCCCATGCCGTGTCACGCGGCAAGGATACGTGCTTCTGCCTGGATGCGAGGCGGCATAAGCGTCTTGGCGTTTGCCCCAAGGTATGACATACTCGATGGTACGAGCGAAGTCTCATGTGGGGCGATGGACTTGGAGGGAACTGCAAGTGAGGCGTGAATTACGCCGCCGCATTCTGTCTATGTGGGCGCTATTCACATTGTTCCAGAAGGGCGAGTCGCAACACGATGGAGCGGTCGCGCCCGCGGACCAGGAAGAAGACGCGCGCCCCAGGCGCATTCGCTGTCCGCAGTGCCGTTGGCGGCCCAGTGCGGGCAGCCGCTGGGTGTGCGGACCCTGTGCGGACCCCGAGCTCTTTTTCGGTGGATGCGGGACCGCGTGGAACACGTTTGATACGGGCGGCGTTTGCCCGGGATGCGGGCATGCGTGGCAATACACGGCATGTCCGCGCTGCGACGAGTGGTCGCTGCACAAGGACTGGTATGAAGCAAGGGCGGGAAGGCGCGGCAGATAGCAGCATTCGTGAAAGCCGGCAAGAACGGACCAGACCTCGCAAAGCCGCCTCGTCGCACTCAGCGACGATGCCTTCCGGCGTTCGGGCGGGGCATCCTTTTCCTGAGGCCGATTTCTCGCGGGCATCTCCGTATTTCCGCTCAAAATTGACGGGTTTTTCGTATTTCCGTATAATAGAAGGCCCTGGATGAAAGCCCAAACCAACCCGGATGAAGGAGGGCGACATGGCCGTTGTAACGAAGGGAATCCCCGCTATCGAGGCGAATCTGCCATTCAAGGTGGCGGACTTGGGCTTGGCGGAGTGGGGCCGGAAAGAGATTATCATCGCCGAGAAAGAGATGCCCGGCCTGATGGCGGTGCGCGCGAAATACGCGAAGACCAAGCCGCTCGCGGGTGCGCGGGTCATGGGTTCGCTGCACATGACGATCCAGACCGCGGTGCTTATCGAGACGTTGCAGGCGTTGGGCGCGCAGGTGCGCTGGGCCAGCTGCAACATCTTCTCGACGCAGGACTGGGCCGCGGCGGCGATCGCGCAAGCGGGCACGCCGGTTTTCGCGTGGAAGGGCGAGACGCTCGAAGAATACTGGTGGTGCACGTATCAGGCGATGTGTTTCCCGGATGGCGGGATGCCAAACATGATTGTGGACGACGGCGGCGACGCGACGCTGCTCATCCACCGCGGCTACGAACTGGAGGAGCACTTCAACAAGACGGGGGAACTGCCGCCCGTCTGCCGCGACAACAAGGAAGTCCAAATCGTCGATACGCTGCTCCACACGGTGCATGCAAGCGACCCGGATCATTGGCATCGCGCGGTCGCGGGCTGGATCGGCGTGTCGGAGGAGACCACGACGGGCGTGCATCGGCTTTACCAGATGATGGCGGAGGGGCGGCTGTATACGCGCGCGATGAACGTGAACGATTCGGTAACGAAATCGAAATTCGACAACCTGTACGGCTGCCGCGAGTCGCTGGGCGACGGAATCAAGCGCGCGACGGACGTTATGGTGGCGGGCAAGGTAGTCGTTGTTGCGGGCTATGGCGACGTGGGCAAGGGCTGCGCGCAGGCGATGCGCGGACTCGGCGCGCGCGTCATCATCACGGAAATCGACCCGATCTGCGCGCTTCAGGCGGCGATGGAAGGCTACCAGGTGATGCGCATGGTCGACGCCGCGCCCATCGGCGATATCTTCGTCACTGCCACGGGCTGTTGCGACGTAATCACGGGCGAGCACATGAAGCTGATGAAAGATCAGGCGATTCTGTGCAACATCGGCCATTTCGACGCCGAAATCGAGATGGCGTGGCTCGAGTCGCAGCCGGATATCCGCGAGGAGAACATCAAGCCGCAGGTGGACAAGTTCCTCTTTCCCGACGGCAAGGCCCTGATCGTGCTGGCGCGCGGACGCCTCGTGAACCTGGGCTGCGCGACGGGGCACCCCTCTTTCGTGATGTCCAATTCCTTTGCCAATCAGGTGCTGGCCCAGATTGCCCTCTACGCCGAATCGGACAAGTATGAAGTGGGCAAGGTCTATACGCTGCCGAAGAAACTGGACGAGGAGGTGGCGCGGCTGCATCTGGGCAAACTCAACGTTGACCTGGACACGCTGACCGGGAAGCAAGCCAAGTATCTCGGCGTGCCGCCGGACGGACCCTTCAAGCCGGAGTGGTACCGGTATTAGGCAAGACAGTACGGTGCGGGCCGCCACCCTTTCATGAGGGCGGCGCACTGTATAGAATAGAGGATATCGCCGGTTGCACGCGGCCGGTTATGGTTTTCGCGAAGCGCGCCAAGCTGGGTTCCATGGGAACCGCTGCACGCGGGAGGATAGGGCCCATGGCGGAAATGGACCGGTATTTCAAGCTGATGGTGGAGCACAACACGTCGGACCTGCACCTGTGCACGGGGTGCCGGCCCATGTTTCGCAAGGACGGTTCTATCGTGCCGCTCAAGACGGCGGAACCGCTCACCAACGACCAGGTGTCCAGCCTCTTGTTCGAGGTGATGCCGGAGAAGAACAAGGAGGAGTTCCGGAAGACAAACGACACGGACTTCGCCTATGAATTGGCCGGCGTGGGCCGGTACCGCATGAATATCTTTCGCGACAACAAGGGGATCGGCGGCGTGGCGCGGCTGATCCCGTCCGAAGTGCTCACGCTTGACCAACTGAAGGCGCCGGAGGTTCTCAAGAAATTCTGTCAGCTCAGCAAGGGGCTTGTGCTCGTGACCGGTCCAACGGGCAGCGGCAAATCGACGACGCTCGCGGCCATGCTCGACCACATAAACAAGACACGCAACGACCACGTTATCACTATTGAGGACCCGATCGAGTTCGTGCACCGGAACCAGCGGTGTCTGATTAATCAGCGGGAAGTCGGGGTGCACACGGACAGTTTTAAGCGGGCGCTGCGCGCCGCGTTGCGGGAAGACCCCGATATCGTGCTGGTGGGCGAGATGCGCGACCTCGAAACGACCCATATCGCCATCGAAACCGCCGAGACGGGCCACCTTGTCTTTGGGACGCTGCACACCACGACAGCTATCTCGACGGTGGACCGCTTGATCGACCAGTTCCCGCCCGAGCAGCAGCAGCAAATCCGGCTGATGCTCGCAAACACCTTGAAAGGCGTCGTGGCCCAGAACCTGCTCAAGAAGAAGGGGGGGGGCCGCGTGGCCGCCCTCGAAATCCTCTTTGTGAACGCCGCGGTCGCCTCGCTCATCCGGGAGGCCAAGAGCGCACAGATCATGAGCATCATGCAGACCTCAAAGAAGGAGGGGATGACCCTGCTCAATGAGGAACTCCGGCGTCTGGTCAAAGAGGATATTGTCGAACCGGAAGAAGCGTATCGCAAGGCGGTGGACAAGGACGGCCTCCTGAAGCTGCTCCAATCGGACAATATCAAGTTCCAGGCGCCGCAGGAGGACTAGGCGTTCTGCCCCCGTCGGGGCGTATTTACTTTCAGCGAGAGACCGTATATACTATATGTTGTGTGGCGGGGAATGTCCGGCCCGCATCCCTAGCATGCCGAGGAAGAAGCAGGAACTGTCAAGGAAGGGATACTGGAGACCATGAAGCACATCAGCGTGACCTCGAAAGGCCCGGGACGGGCGCAGTTGTCCACCAGCGAGATTCTCACCATTGTAGCCACTGCCTTGTCGGCGGTTGCTACGGTGCTGGCCGCGGTCGTGCCCTTGATCGGCGAGAAATAGTCGCCGGACAAGCGGAGCGCTCGAGAAGAAGCGGGGGCGAAGCTGCGGCACGAAAAGTCGCCGCATTTTGCTCCTTCTGTTGGCGTAGAGGATTTGGCGCTGCCATCCAGCTGCGCGTGTTTCCATGTGCCTTGATGACCCTGGAAGGCCGGTGCTACCATGCGATGTGAGTCAGCACGGGGCCCAGTGATTGCCCGGGAACATAGCATGCTGCGTTGGACCAAGAGCGCCAAGCCGGAAGGCGTCGCAAACCCGTCGGCCTCCGCGCCGCCGCGCCCGGCCGTTGAGGCAAGGCCCGGGCCGCCGGTGCAGCCCGACGGGTTACCGTCCCGGCGGAGTCTGGCGGAGGTCTTGCTTGAGGCGGGCAAGGTCGGCCGTGAACCCCTGGACCGCGCTCTCAAGGTACAGGCGGAAACGGGTGAGTTTCTGGGCGAAATCCTGGTTCGCGAAGGCATCCTCGATGAACGCTCCTTGACGTCGTTTCTCGCCAAGTACTGCAAGATTCCCCATCTGAGCCTGCTGGACTACCTGATTGACCAGGAGGTCGTCCGGATTTTGCCGAGAGAGGTCTGCCTGCAGTATCGCGTGCTGCCCATCGACAAGCTGGGCCAGAACCTCACCGTCGCCATGGTGAATCCGCTGAACGCGGAGGCGCTCGACAAGGTGCGTGAGCTATGCCCTGACCTGCGGATCAAACCCATTCTCTGCGCGTACCAGCATTTTGTGATGGTCACGCAGAGGCTGTTTCAGGGAAAAGAGTCCGGCGGACCGATCGAATTGACGGCGTCGAGTCTGGGCCTTTGCATTGAGCGTACGGCGCCAGGTTCGGCCGCGGAGGTTTCAGCCTCCGTGGCCGCGCCCACAACTGTCCCGCCCGTCGAAACGGTGGAGGAAGAAATCCCCGAGGCCGTCGAGATACTTGCGGAAGCGGCCGAACGGCCCTTCGACCACGACGCGGTCATCGCCGGTGCGTTTCCGGCAGGGGCGGCCCCACCCGCCGTGGAAGCCGCCTCGGAGCCGGTTTTACCACCGCAGCCGGAGGCGGTGCCCGAAGAAGCGACGGGCATCATGCAGGAACTGGCCAGCGTCATGATGGACAGCATGCGCGATACGTACAGCATGCTCGCCCGTCGCGTGGACCTGTTCCGCGGCGTAGCGCCCGAAGACGTGGCTACGATCTTCGCCAGGGGCATGACCGAAGAGTATGAAGCGGGTCATGTGCTGTTCCGCAAAGGCGACCCGGGCGACAAACTGTACATTATTTTAGGCGGCAGTGTGGAAGTCTTTGACGAAGACCGCGTGATAGCCGTGCTCAGCCGGGGCGAAATGGTGGGCGAAATGGCTTTGCTGAGCAAGGCGCCCCGCAGCGCGGGCGTTCGCGTGCGGGAGACTACCAGCCTGCTTGCGCTGAGCGACGAAATCATCTGGAGCGTGATGCCGCGGGAAGTGTCCATGCGACTCCTCATCAATATCGTGGCAACGCTTAGCGACCGTCTGCGCCGCGCCAATCAACGCTGAGGCAGGCCCTTCTGCACCCGGCCGCGCGCGGCCGTCATCGCCAGATATACCAGACGAGCAGGGCCGCGGGCACGACGGCGGCGATGGTGAAGGGGACGGAAATCCTCGCGAACTCACGGAAGGTCACGGGGTGTCCCGCCTGCCTCGAAAGGCCGCAGGCAACGATGTTCGCGGACGCGCCGATGGGGGTGATGTTTCCACCCAGGCTCGCGCCGATGAGCAGGCCGAAAAGAAGCAGCGAGGGCGCGACTCCCAGCGACTGCGCCATGTTCTGCGCCACCGGCAGCATGGCCGCCAGGAACGGCACATTGTCTACAAATGCGGACACAAGGATGGCGAAGACGACGAGCCCCGCATAGCCCAGGAGGGCGTTGCCGCCGGTCAGGCCCGAAAATGCGTTCGAGATGGAGTCAATCCAGCCCGTGACGGTGAGGCTCTCGACGATGATGAAGATGGCCATGAGAAAGAAGGTGGTATCCCAGTCGAGTTTGCGCAAGGTGGCAAAGGTGTGCGCGCCGCTCAGGCGTGTCTGCCACAGAAGCATGAACACGCCGAACACCATGCAGATAACGCCCGCCAGGAATGAGAATCCCGTGTCGAAGAAGGATGACACGGCGAGCGCGGCGATCAGCGCGATGAGCAGCACGGGCGGCAGCCAGGAGCGCACCTGCTCGACCGGCTCCAATTCCGGTTTCTGGGTCAGCCGGCGGAAGATGAAGAAGAGCACGAAGAAGGACGTGATAGCGCCGAGTTCGACCGCGAAGAAGATACTCGGTTTCCCCTGATAGACAAAGAAGTCCATGAAGGTCATCTTCGCGTAGCCGCCCAGGATCATGCTGGGCGGGTCGCCGATCAGGGTGGCGGTCCCTTGCAGATTGCTGCTGATGGCGATGGCGATCATGATGCTTTTCGGGTCCAGGCGAAGTTTCTGGGCCAGCGACAGAGCGATCGGCGCCACGATGAGCACCGTGGCCACGTTCTCGACGAAGGCCGAAATGACGCCCGTCATCATGCAGATGAACAAGAGCGCCCAGGCGGTGTTCCGGGCGCGATTCACGATTACTTCCGCGAACCAGGCGGGGAACCGGCTCTCAATGAATACGTCCGCCGCGATGAGCGTGCCCACAAAGATGCCCATGACGTTCCAATTGACGGCGGTCAGGGTCTCGCGGGGCGAAAGGACGCCCGCCGCCACCAGTATGCCCGCGGCCACCACCGCCACCAGGCTGCGAAAGCGGGGCAGAAAGACGAACAGGAGGTAGGCCGCGACAAATACCAGCAGGGCGATGTTTTGATGGTCCATGGGTTCCCAACTTCCTTACAACTGATCTTCCTGAAGTGCAGGGACGGCCGCGCTGTGCCCCGCGCCGGCATGCGGCGGGCTGGCGGTCAATCGTTCCGGCCCCAGAAATCCCCCCGACATGATCAAAGAGATGGCCTCCTCCATCGAGATTTGGAGCACAGGCGTCGTGGCCGCCGGCACCAGTTCCAGAAAGCCCGTGGTCGGGTTGGGCGTCGTAGGGATGAATACCTTGAAGTATTCGAGTCCATCCGGCCCGGTAATCCTGCCCGTGACAAACCCGAACGCCCGCAACCCGGGACCGGGGAATTCGACCAGTACCACCTGCTGGCCTTCGCCCGGCCGCTGGTTCAAGAACAGGTCGATGACCTGTTTCGAGACGGAGTACACCGTCTTCACCAGGGGAATCTGGTCCACGATCCATTCCGCGAGGTGAATGAGCCTGCGGCCGATGACGAGCGACGCCAGCATGCCGGTCAGATACAATGCGAGGAACAGCACCAGAAACGAGAAGAGCGCTACCACCGGGTAGGGCATGTCCACGAGAAAGGCATGGGCCAGCGGCACGACCATGCCAACCGTTACATTATAGAAGAAAGACAGTATCAGCAGGGTGATGCCCGCGGGCACCACGACGAGGAGGCCGGAGACGAGCCGCTTGCGAATACTTTGCAGGGTGCTATCCGATTTCATGCGCGGAACCTGTGATATGCCTGAAGAGTAGATCTATGAGGAGCTGGAATCCTGGGACAGTTCATCATAGCACGGCAGCGGCGTGTAACGCGACAGGCAGGTCGCGCACTTGACGCCGTCCCGCTGTTATGGAACCATGCATGCGCTTGCGCCGCCCGTGTCCCGCGCACGGTGGGAGAGACCCAACGGCAAGGAGGAGAGGAATCGTCATGGCTGAAGTGCATCAGCGCACGTTACGCACCATACTGACCGGCACACCCGGCTTATTGGCGCTGAAGAACGGCCAACTCGCCTACGAAGTGGCCAATCCCCGTTTTTGCCAGTTCGTGGCGAAGGCCCCCGCCGAGATCGTTGGTAAGACCGACGCCACGCTTTTCCCCAAGGAAGAAGCGGAACTCTCCGCGCGCGAGGAACGGACGGTCGTTGAAACGGGTGTCGCACGCCGCCTCGAGCAGCTACTGACCGGTGCGGAGGGGCCGCGTTGGTTCGAGGTCTCCCGGTCCCCCATTCTGGACGACAACGGCACCCCGGCTGGCGTTCTTGTCTATGCGCAAGACATCACCTTGTTCAAGAAACGCGAGCAAGCCCTCAAGGAGGGGGAAGCGCGCCTGCAAGAGGTGCAGCGGCAGGCGGCCGAGGCCGCCGACCGGGTGCGTCAAGCCGAGGAGAATTTGCAGACGCGCGAGGCGGAACTGGCGCAAGCCGGGGGCGAGCTGGAGGTGCTGAAGACGCAGACCGCCGAATGCGAAAAACAGCGCGCGGCCCTCGAAGAGCAGCTCGCCGTGGTGCAGGACCAGGCCAGGAAACAGGTCAGTGAACTGGAGGCGGCCCTCGACCGATCCAGGACGGCGCAGCAAGAAGCGGCCAAGCTGGCCAAACAACTGCTAAGCAAACTGGACACGAAGCAAGAGCAATGCGGAAGTTGAAAAGGGGGGCCGCCCGGTGGGGGTGGACCGGACGGCCCGGATAAGTAACCCTTGGCGGCGTATTGCGCGCCGCCGTGGGGAGGGGAGCGTTTAGTACATGTCGCCCATGCCGCCGCCGGGCCCGCCGGGGCCGCCGGGCATTGGCTTCTCGGGCTCGGGGATTTCGGCCACGAGCACTTCCGTCGTCAGGAGCAGGCTGGCGACGCTCGAAGCGTTCTGCAGCGCAGTGCGCGTCACCTTGGTCGGGTCGATGACGCCCGCCTTGAGCAGGTCTTCGTATTCGGCCGTATCGGCGTTGTAGCCGACGGCACCCTTCTTGCCCTTGACGGTCTGAACGACCATGGCGCCCTCGTCGCCGGCGTTGGCGGCCAACTGGCGCAACGGCTCTTCAAGCGCGCGGTTGACGATCTTCACGCCGATCGCCTCGTCGCCTTCGAGCTTCATGCCTTCCAGCGCAGACTGGCAACGCAGCAGCGCAACGCCGCCGCCCGGCACGATGCCCTCTTCGACCGCGGCGCGCGTAGCGTGCAGCGCGTCCTCGACGCGGGCCTTCTTCTCCTTCATCTCGATCTCGGTCGCGGCGCCGACGCTGATGACCGCGACGCCTCCGGCCAGCTTGGCCAGGCGTTCCTGCAATTTCTCGCGGTCGTAGTCGGACGTGGTCTCTTCGATCTGGCGGCGGATCAGGTTGATGCGGCCCATGATGTCGCCGCTCGAGCCGGCGCCCTCGACGATGGTCGTACTGTCCTTATCGACCGTAACGCGCTTGGCGCGGCCCAGTTCGCTGAGCGTGATGCTTTCGAGCGTGCGGCCGAGGTCCTCGGTGATGCAGAGGCCGCCCGTCAGGATAGCGATGTCTTCGAGCATGGCCTTGCGGCGGTCGCCGAAGCCCGGCGCCTTGACGGCGCATGCCTGGAACGTGCCGCGAATCTTGTTGACGACCAGCGTCGCCAGCGCTTCGCCCTCGACGTCTTCCGCGATGATGAGCAGCGGCTTGCCGGCCTTGGCGATCTGCTCGAGGAGAGGCAGCAGGTCCTTCAGGCTCGTGATCTTCTTCTCATGGATGAGGATGTAGGGCTCTTGCAGCACGCACTCCATCGCCTCGGAATCCGTGACGAAGTACGGCGAGAGGTAGCCCTTGTCGAACTGCATGCCTTCGACCACTTCGAGCGTGGTCTCGATGCCCTTGGCTTCCTCGACCGTGATCGTGCCGTCGTTCCCGACCTTTTCCATGGCCTCGGCGATGATATTGCCGATTTCCATGTCGCTGTTGGCCGAGATGGCGGCCACGTTCTTGATCACTTCCTTGTCGTTCTTGACCTGCTTGCTGAGCTTCTTCAGCTCTTCCACAACGACCTCGACCGCCTTGTCGACGCCGCGCTTGAGCGCCATCGGGTTCGCGCCTGCGGTCACATTGCGCAGGCCTTCACGGAAAATGGCCTCGGCAAGGATCGTCGCCGTGGTCGTGCCGTCGCCCGCCACGTCCGACGTCTTCGACGCGACTTCTTTAACCATCTGCGCGCCCATGTTCTCGTACTTGTCTTCCAGTTCGATTTCTTTCGCGACGCTCACGCCGTCCTTGGTCACCGTCGGGGCGCCCCATTTCTTGTCCAATACAACGTTGCGCCCCTTCGGGCCCAAGGTCGCCTTGACGGCCTTGCTCAACTTCACTACGCCGTCCAGTACCTTGCGGCGCGCGTCTTCTCCAAACGATAACTGTTTCGCAGCCATTGCAACATTCCTCCTGTATGACGCTTACGCCGTCCCTTAGTCTTCAATTACCGCGAGCACATCGTCCTCGCGCATGATGATGTGCTCTTCGCCGTCGATCTTGACTTCCGTGCCCGCGTACTTGCCCATGAGAATCCGGTCGCCCTTCTTCACCTCGAGCGCGACCCGCTTCCCGTTCTCATCGAGCTTGCCCGGGCCGACTGCCACGACCTTGCCCTCTTGCGGCTTCTCTTTCGCGCTGTCCGGAATGATGATCCCGCCGCGCACCGTTTCTTTTGGCTCTTCCCGCTTCACCAGAATGCGGTCTGCCAAGGGACGTACCTTCATGCCACTTCTCCTCCGTTTGTTCTTGTATTGCCCAGAAGTTTCAGAGCCGTGCAGCCCGGCCTACAAACAGGCTATTGCCATTTTGGCAAGACTGACCCGGCTCGTGAGCGCGCTTAGCACTCACTACGCTGGAGTGATAATAGCACGAGAAGGCCGCGCCTGTCAATAGGCATTAAGTTGTTGCACGATAATATTTTATAACAAGACACCCTGCAACACGCCTCGCACATGCACGCCGTCTTTCCATGGATCGCGCCCGCGACGAGACCAGAGAGCATGCAGGAGGTTGTCAAATTGACACAAACATGCGGGCTGCACCTGCCGGATGCGCGTACGCACTCTTGCCATGCACTGGGGCAATGTTCCCGAGGCGCCTGTTGAATCGAGTCAAGCAGTCAGAAAGAGGTACGGGAACGCGTAGAAAGGCGTTGCCCCGGCAGCTGGGCCTGATTTCACCTCTTCTCCCTGTGTATAATGTATGACATTGCCTCCTCAGGATTCCGCATGCCATGAAGCCGCTCGTGTCTGTTGTCATACCCTGCTTCAACGAGCAGGAGAACGTGCCGCGCCTTTGGGAGAAGGTTGCGGCGGTGTTCGCCACACTGCCGGATTACGAGTATGAGATTCTCTTCGTGAACGACGGCAGTTCAGACGGCACGCGCGCGGCGATGGACGCGCTGGCGGCACAGGACCCGCACGTGCGGCCATTGCATCTGGTGCGCAACATGGGCCAGTCCGCGGCGGTGTACGCGGGGATGATGCGGAGCCGGGGCGATTACGTGCTCACGCTGGACGGGGATCTTCAGAACGACCCGGCGGATTTCCCGCGTTTTCTGGAATTGCTGCAGCGATACGATTGCGTATGCGGCTATCGGGCGGAGCGGCACGACGCGCTGGTGCGCAAGGTTTCGAGCAAGGTGGCGAACGCGGTGCGCAATTGGGCGCTGCGCGACGGGGTGCGCGATTCGGGCTGCGGCGCGAAGGGTTTCCGGCGTGCCTGCCTGGTCCACCTGCCGCCTTTTAACGGTCTGCACCGGTTCATGGCGGTGTTCATTCGCGCGGCGGGATTGAGTCTGGTGGAAGCGCCGGTGCGGCATCATGCGCGGCAATTCGGCGTATCCAAGTATGGCATCGGCAACCGGCTGTGGCGCGGCATCTACGACTTGATCGGGGTGCGCTGGCTGCGCCGCCGGTTTGTAGCGGTGCGGGTGGAGGGGGAAGAGCCGCGTGTGTGACTGGTTTCAGGCGCCCCTCGCGCCCAAGCTGTGGGAACTGACCGGTATCGTCGGGGCCTGCATTTTTTACGGGCGCTTCTACCTGCAATGGATTGTGTCGGAAATCAAGAGGCGCAGCGTGATACCGGTGGCCTTCTGGTATATGAGCTGCGTTGGTTCGCTGATGCTGCTGGGTTATGCCGCATATATCCGGTCGCCTGTAGGCGCGCTCAGTCACTGCTTCAACATCGTCGTCTATTCCCGGAACCTCGTGCATATCTGGCGGGAACGCGGCGCGCTGACGCGGGCGCTCTATGTGGCGGTGCATGCCGGGGTGGCCGTGGTCGTCGCGGGCGCGCTGGCGCTCGCGGTTCACACGTGGTTGCGCGAATATGAGGCCACGAAGGAAGCGCCTGCCGCGGCGGCGAACTGGTTCTGGATCGGTGTCGGCGCGGCGGGTCAGGGCCTGTTCGCATGCCGGTTCCTGGTCCAGTGGGTGGCCACGGAGATGCGGCGGAGAAGCGTGGTGCCCGCGGCATTCTGGTATTTCAGCGTTGCGGCGGCCGCGCTGGTCTGCGTATCGCACCTGCAGCGGCTTGAATGGGTGTTCGCGGCGGGGACAGCCTCGACGCTGCTGGTGTATCTGCGCAATGTCTGGTTTATTCACCGGTATGGCGACGCGCCAGCGGACGACTGAAGGGACGGAAACGGTTGCCCTCCGGAAGGCGCGCCCGCGGTCGTCCACCGGAGGGGCGGCCTTGGCTTGGCGGAGGGGGCCGCGGGTCTGCTGGCCAGTAAGCAGGCCAGACGTCGGGTGCGGTGTTATCGCCCGGGGCCGCACATTCGTTACAATACCGCGCGTTGCCCCGGGTGGCGTAAGAGGAGGAATCAGGGTATGTGGAAGACGTCATATGTCGTGCTGGCATGCCTGCTCGCGGGAACCTGGCCCAGCGTGGCCCAGACGGCGTCCCAGGCGCCGGTCATTCTCAACTACTGGACCCACCTCAACGACATCCTGAGCAACGAGACGTTTCGCCGCAACACCACTTCCGTGCGTCCAGGCGGGCGTTATTTGCCCCGAAAGGTGTACCCTTTCGAGAACGTGCAGCATCTGCGCGCGCGCGACTTGATGCGGGCGGTGCAGGAGGGGATTAACGCGGCCCGGACGGCATCGTGGGGCAAGCCAGCGGAGGAGGTCCAGCGGCAAATCCGGCAGAACATTGTGACCGCGCTCGAGTACTATCCGCTGGTCGCGCAAGATGAACGGGAACTCAAGCCGTTGTATTACGCGATGGCGGATGTCAACGGGGAAGTGGAACTGCGGATGTTTCTGCTGCGCAGCAGCATGCCGGGCGCGTCGCGTCCGTCGTTGTTCGGTCTTTATCTTCGGGAAGCACTGGCGCATAACACCGGAGAGACGCGCAAGTACCTGAAGACCATCGTGGACCACGTAACGGAGAATCCGCAGGTGCAGCGAACCGCTATCGAGGCGTATTTCTACTACATGGAACTGGCCTATACGCAGGTGCTGAAGACCGACCCGGCGGTGGCCGCGTTCGCGGCAGACCGGGGCCAGGCGTTTCGCCCGGCGATGTTGATGGAGGCGGGCGCGCCCCAGCCGTCGGGAAGCGTGGCCCAGTTGCTCAAGGACTACGACGCGCAATGGTTCGATTTTGCGCTGACGCTCTCGGGCTACGCGCAGCCGGGCAGCAACCGGCCGATCGAGGTCCGCGAGGCATCGCGCGCATGCCTCGAACGGATATACCGTGAAATGCCGCTGTCGAATCGTGATGTCATAAAGGAATTGCTGGACCAGACGGCTCCGGTAACGCCCGCGTGACGTTGCGGGCCGGTCTGTCTGTAGCGCAAGTGCAGAGGCGGCGAAGGACGCAATCATGAAGCCGACAGTGCGGCAGATGTGCCTGCTGGGTGTCCTTTCTTTCTTTCTTTTCGGGTTTGGCATCAGTGGGTACGACCTCTGGCCGCCGGACGAGCCCCGCTATGCGCAGGTGGCGCGTGAAATGCGCGACCGAGGGGACTTCCTGACCCCCCACGTGAATGGCCAGCCCTACTATGAGAAACCGCCGCTCCTGTTCTGGGCCATGGCGGCCTGTTCCGCGCCATGGGGCGATGTTACGGAACCCGCCGCGCGCATTCCATCCGTCGCCAGCGGGGTCGCGACGGTCCTGCTGACCTGCCTGCTCGCGCTGCGGCTCTTTGACCGCCGTACGGCGTTCTGGGCGGCAGTGATTCTCATGACCGGCGCGCGGTTCTGGTGGCAGGCGCGCACGGGCCAGATCGACATGCTCCTGACGGCCTGCGTCACTGCGGCGCTGTACGGACTGTGGCGCTGGGAGGAAGACCGCCGCGGCGGCTGGCTGATTCTGTGTTACGCGGCCACGGCGGCCGGCGCGTACGCCAAAGGCCCCGTGGCGCTCGTGTTTCCGCTGCTCTTTATCGCGGTATTCTACTGGCGCAACCGCCCGGCGCGCCGCCGCACGCACTGGCTGCTGGGCGCCGGCTGCGTACTGCTGGCCGTGGCGGTATGGTATGTCCCCGCGCGCGTGTTCGCGGCGGAGACGGCGGAACAGGCCGTTGCTTCCGGCATGGGCGGGAATCTGTTCCGCAATATCGTTGGTCGCCTCTTCCTGGGCGTGAGCAAGGCTCAGCCGCCGTGGTACTACGCGACCACACTACCGGTAGACCTGCTGCCGTGGACGCTGGTCCTGCCTTGGGCCTTGCCCTGGGTCTGGCGGCGGCGCGCTTCCGAGAAGGCCATGTGGTTTCTCTGGTGCGCAAGCGTGCCCGCCCTGATCTTCTTCTCTCTTTCCGTGGGCAAACGCGCCGTGTACCTCCTGCCGCTATTCCCGGTCTTGGCGATATGGCTGGCCGTTTCCACGCTTGACCTGGTCGATGGGGCGCATGCCCGCGGGCGCCGCCGGATTGGGCTGGCCTGGTCCGTTGTCTTGTTGCTGATGGCCGGCGCCCCGGTCGCCCTGCGGCACACGGAATACGCGGCGCTTGCCACGCGGCAGGTGACGTATTTCGCCGTGCTCGCGGGGTGCCTCGGCCTCGCGCTGCTTGCCGGGAGCCTGCTCACGGACATGAAGCGCCTGCATGTGGCCCTGGCGGCCTCTTTCGCGGTGCTGGCCACGGCTGCCGTCTGGGCAGTGTTCCCGGTGGTGAACACCGTGAAATCCGCGCGCGCCATCTGTGCGCCGGTCCGTGCGCTGGCGGACGCCGGGGCGGACTTCCATCTGTATTCCGTGGGATTCTCCCGCGAGGAATACGTCTACTACAGCCGTCATCCCCACGAAGAGGTGTTCACGAACCTGGTCGGAAACGTACCCGCCGATTCCAAGGCCCTGCTGCAAGCGGCGGAAACGCAAAAGGCGGCCCGAAAGCGTATCGCCGGGGCAGTGGACGGGGTGCCCGTCGCCAATATCGCCGCGGTGACCGTCGAGGAACGCGCCGCGCTGCGCCATGCCATCGAAAACGCCATCGAGAGTGCCGAAGAGGATATCCAGGCCCTGCGCACCTTTGAAAAGGGCCTGACCGAGGAAATCGACGCGTTCGCGGCCCTGTTTGCCGCGCCGGACCCGGCCTTTGTGTTCGTGCAAGAGGAGGACTGGCGCTGGCTGGTGCCGTTGTTCACCACGGTTCCGGCCTATCATGTTGTCCAACATCGGGAGGTCGGGCGGCGCGAGGTGCTCCTGCTTGCCAACGACGCAGCCATGCGCTTGGCGGCAGGGACGGTCCTGTGAGGTTGACGTCCGGAGTCTTGCCGGGGCCGGGTATTGTCCCGGGGAGCCGGCGCAGAGGACTGGCCCGGTCACAATGCTCATCAGAACGGACGAGCACGGCATCTTGAAGGGTTGTTTCCGCTGCTGTAGCATGGCGGGGAAGGAGGAACGGGCGTGAAGAACATCCTGGTGACCGGCGGCGCGGGGTTTGTTGGGTCATGCCTGGCCTTGGGCGTGAAGGCGCGGCGCGAGGGGATGCGCGTCGTTGCGCTGGACAATCTGAAACGGCGCGGTTCGGAATTGAACCTGAGCCGGCTGCGCGCGGGCGGGGTCGAATTCCTGCACGGTGACATCCGCAACCCTGAAGACCTGGAAGCGGCGGGTAAAGTGGACCTGATCCTGGAATGCAGCGCGGAGCCGTCCGTACTGGCGGGCTACGACGGGTCGCCGCAGTACGTGCTGAACACGAACCTGACCGGCACGCTGCATTGCCTGGAGCACGCCCGCCGCCATGGCGCCGCACTGGTTTTCCTGTCGACAAGCCGGGTGTATCCCATCGAAACGATAAACCGCTTGCCGTTGGAGGAGACGTCGACCCGGTTCGAACTGGCGAAGGCGCAGGACACGCCCGGGGTCTCCGCGTCGGGTTTTTCGGAGGCGTTTCCGCTCGACGGCGCGCGGTCGCTTTATGGCGCGACGAAGCTGTGCTCGGAACTGGTGCTCCAGGAGTATCTGGCCATGTACGGGCTGCGCGGCGTGATCAACCGTTGCGGCGTCATCGCGGGGCCGTGGCAGATGGGCAAGGTGGACCAAGGCGTTGCGGTGCTCTGGGCGGCGCGGCACGTTTTCGGCGGAACATTGAACTATATCGGTTTTGGCGGCACGGGCAAGCAGGTTCGCGACCTGCTGCATGTCGAGGACCTGCTCGAACTTGTCCTTTACGAAATCGGCCATCTGGATGCGCTGTCAGGCAGCGTGTTCAATGTGGGCGGGGGGCGCGCGGTGAGCCTGTCGCTGCTCGAAATGACTCGCGTTTGCGAAGAACTGACCGGGAACCGGCTCGAGATCGGGCGTATCCCCGAAACGCGCGCCGGGGATATCCCGATCTATCTGACCGACCACGGTCTTGTAACGTCGGCGACGGGATGGCGGCCCAAACGGGATGCAAGGGGTATACTGGAAGACATATGCCGCTGGATTGCGGACCACCGGGATTCCCTGGCGGTGATCCTGGGTTAGAGGTCGCGGAACGGCCCGTTCCACGGCGTTGAGATGGGTCTTGCAGTTGACGATGCCGCGCCGGAACAGGCGCGGAACTTTCGATGAAAGGCGCGTATTCATGAGAACAGGCGGGCGCAGCGGCGACTCCCGGTTCTCGCGCGAGCCACCAGGTGCGTTCCATAAGGAGCGAAGGGGTACGGAAATGAGCATCCGGCATTTTCTCAAACGTTCACGTCAAGCGCTCGTTATTCTCGCCTTTGCGGCGGCGCTCGCCTGGCTGGCGGGGCCGTACCGGCAGTCCGGGGAGGAGGGGGCAGGTGTTCGCGCTGAAGCGCCCGCCCCCGCGCCGGACGCCGCGGCGCCCGCTGCGGAGAATGCCGCGGACGCGGCGACGCCGTGGCTTGATATCGTGGGGCGCGTTCCGCTGGAAGGCGACTTGTTCGACGGGCGTCTCTTCCTGTTCTTCAATACGGCGATCCAGGCTCCGTTCGATGCGGACGGCAATCTGCTGCCGCCGCTGCTGCTGGAACCGGCCCTGCCGGGCGCATTTGCGGTGAAGGAGAACTGCGTGCAGTTCACCGCGGAGAATCCCGCGAATCTCGGCGCGCTCATCCTCGGGGTCCGTCCCAGCGAGCAGTTGCGCGGCACGGACGGCCGGGCCCCGAACCCGGCGGCCGCGCCGATCAACCTGCTCACGCGCGCGTACACCGCGGAGCGGATGTGGGTAATCGAGAAATCGGGCGATGCGCTTGTGCTCGGGTTGAACTTCACGTTCCTGCCCGACATGACGCAGCTGGCCGCCTTCCTCACCATCGTGGACAACGCGCAGCAGTCTGTGGCGTTCACGGTCGAACTCGGCACCAGCGACAAGGGCGCCTATGCGCGGGTGCGCCTGCCAGGCAACGTTGCGTTACCGATCACGATCACGGTGGCGCCGGGCGTGCCGGACGCGAGCGGGCGCGTCGTCACGCGCGAGGGCAAGCAGTTTATCTACCCCATGAAGGACCCGCTCCGCGTCGAGCGTCTTTATCTGGACACGTCCCGCGACGAACAGTCTAAACTGTCCTTCAAGTTTTCGGGCAAGGTGGCGCCCGCGGATCTTACCGCGCGCCTGCACGTCAACTATCTGAGCGACGGCGCGAACCTGCCCTTTACCCTGGAGGGGGAGGGCGCTGCGCGCGAACATGAGGTCCTGCTGACGGAAGAGGTGCAGCCCGGCCAGACGATTGTAGTGACGCTCGACGCGGGTTTGACCGCGGAAGATTTCTCGGTCATGCGCCAGCCGTTCAGCAAGCAGTTGAAGCGCGAGACGAAGCCGCTGCGACTGGAATCGCACTGGTGGAACAACCTGGGGAAGGACGGCGTCGAACTGCGCTTCTACCTGAACGAACCCGTCAGTCTCGACGCGCTGCGGCAGCACGCGGCATTCGAGCCTGAGGTGCCCGGCCTCGAATTCGTGCATGAAGGCTGGTCTTCCTTCTCGATCCGCGGCGATTTCCGTTCCGAGGGCCGCTACCGGCTGATCCTGCAGCCCGGCCTCGCCGATAACTCGGGCAACTACGCCGTATCAGAGCGCGAGGAGATCGCGCTCGACATCGTGCCGCGCGCCGCCGGCGCCGGGTTCGGCTACGCGGGCAAGTATTACTTTCCGCGGCGGCAGGGCACGGAATTCCTGATCGAATCCCGCAACCGCAGCGAAGCGCAAATCACGGTGTCCCGCCTGTTTCCCTCGAACATCGCGGTTGCGCTGGAGGCCATCGAAGACGGAAGCGGTTCGTGGGAGTTTGACGACCGCTGGGCGGAAGTCCTGAAGACGACTAAGGTGGTGTTCCGCGACGCCCCCGACGCGCTCGTGCGCACGCCCGTCGAATTGCGCGCCCTGTTCGACGACAACTGGCGCGGCGTGTTCCGCCTGAGCGTGGATGACGGCGGCTCGGGCAAGATCGTCGTCTGGACCGATATCGGCGCGCTGGCGCATTGGCAGGAAGACGAGGTCGTCATCTTCGCCCATGACCTGACCACGCTCGAACCGATCGCGGGCGCTCAGGTCACCGTCTATTCGCATAAGAACCAGGTGGTTGGGACGGCCAATACCGACGCGCAAGGCATCGCCCTCGTGCGCGGACTGAACCCGGCACTGGGCGCGCCGCAGGTCGCCGTTATCGAGACCAGCAAGGACTACACGTTCCTCGAGCTCGAACGGCGCGAGGACGACCCCGTAACGTACAACGAGGATATGCCTGCCTTCGACAAGGACGGTTACGACGCGTTCCTCTACGCGGACCGCGACCTCTACCGTCCGGGCGAGACGGTGTACTTGCACTGGCTGGTGCGCACAAACTACGGCGATGCGCTGCCCAACGTGCCGCTCAAACTCACGGTGAACCGGCCGAACGGTTCCGTGTATGTCTCGGAAGCCGTGGCCCTGTCTGAACTGGGCACGGGCGGGCGCTCCTTGCAGACGGACAAGTCGGACCCGACGGGCCGGTACACGGTGCAGCTCAGCGCGCCCGGCGACCCGTCGCCGATCGGCATGTACTACTTCAGCGTGGAGGAATTCGTGCCGAACCGGATCGCCGTCGAAACGGCGCTGGACCCGGGGCTATGGACGCCTGGCGGGCAATACCCGATTCATGTTCAGGCGCGGCATCTGTTCGGGGCGCCGGCGGCGGAGCGCAAGTGCGAGGCGGAAGTGGCGCTGCTGAAAGGCGATTTGAAGACGGAACAGTGGCGCGAATACCGGTTCACGAACAGCGAAGAATACAAGGGCGAAATCGTGCCCGCGGGCTCGGCGCAGACCGATGCGGAGGGCAAGGCGGAATTCACGTTCAACGTGGAACTGCCGGGCGAGGTCACTTTCCCCGTGCGCGCGCTGGTACGGGGCCGCGTCTTCGAACTGGGCGGGCGCGCCGTTACTTCAACGAGGGAAACGACCGTGTTTCCGGGCGAGGTATGCCTGGGCCTGCGTTGCGCGGAAGCGGCGGACCATCAGGGTGTCGAGGTGTTCGTCGCGGCAATCCGGCCCGACGAATCGCCCGCGCCCCTCGAAAAAGTGAAGGTCATCCTCGAACGCGAGGAATGGAGCTACTACGTCCGCGCCTATGACGGTTATAACGATTGGGAATGGACGAAGGTATTTGAGGAAAAGGACAGCCGTGACGTGCCGTTGACCGAAGGACGGGGCTCGACGGTTTTTCCACTGTCAGGCTGGGGATACTACCGCGTGAAAGTAGTGTCCGACGCGACCACGCAGTACAGCGACCAGCAGTTCTACGGCTACTGGGACGGTCGCGTGGAACTGGTCGACCAGGCGCGGCCCAGTCTTTTGAAACTGACCCTGAACCAGCAGGAATATACCGTTGGCGAAGAAGTCGAGGCGCGGCTTGAATCGCCGTTCGACGGCGTCGGCTACGTCGTGGTGCAGGGCGAAAACATCAGCCGCGCGCAAGCGGTGCAAATTGTCGATGGCGTTGGCTTGGTGCGTTTCGCGGTCGGCGACGAAGAAGTGCCGAACGTCTGGATCGAGGCAACGGTTGTGCACAAGGCCGCGGAAGACTCGGCGCACGTGTATCCTTACGCGAGTTTCGCCATGGCCAACGCGGTAGTGCGCAATCCGCGGCGGATGCTCGCCGTGAGTTTCCCGGGCCTGCCGGAAGAGACACGTCCCGCGCAAGACTGGCAGGTGGCCATCGAGACGCGCGACCACGCGGGCGCGCCGGTGGCGGCGGAAGTGACGGTGGCCGCTGTCGATGAAGGCATTCACGCGCTGACGGACTATGCGACGCCAGAGCCGTACGCGTGGGTCATGCGTTCGCGGCAGCCCGATTTCAGCCGGGCTCACTACTACGACCGCGTGGCCTACGACTTTGGCAAGACACCTATCGGCGGCGACGCTATCGCGAGGCGGTTCGGCAAGGACGCGCCCTTTGTAGGCGACAACTGGATCAAACCCGTCGCGCTGTGGTCGGGCGTGGTGCGCACCGATGAAACGGGGCGCGGCCTGGTGACGTTCTCGCTGCCGGAGTACTCGGGCCAGTTGCGGCTTGTGGCCGTGGCCTGCACGCAGGGCGCCGTCGGCGCGACAGGGCAGGACATCTATGTGCGCCGGCCCTACATGTTGCGCACGAGCATGCCGCGCTTTGCGCTGCCCGGCGACCGGTTCCAGTGCCGCGCCGCCGTTTTCAATACGACGGCCGCGCCGTGCACGGCGCGCATTTCATGGAAGGCGCAGGGCGCCTTGACGGGAGGCGAAGGCTCGAAGGAGATCGCCGTCGAGCCGTCGCGCGACGCCTCGGCCCTGGCCGAGTTCGCGGCCGGCATGGCCATGGGCCAGGGCGCGATCCTCTGGCAGGCGGAGATTGTCGACGCCGCGGGCGCGGTCGTCGAAACCTTGAAGGAGGAAGCGCCGATCCCGGTGCGGCCGCCCGCCATGTATCAGACAACGCACGAACTGGCCGTGCTCGGGCCGGGCGAGAGCCGCACGTTCAAGAATGCGCAGTACATCGACGCGGCGAATACGACGCTCGACATGTCCGTGAGCGCGGACCCGACCTTGCGCTTGCGCGATGCGCTCAAGTACGTCGTCGGCTATCCGTACGGATGCGTCGAACAGACGACGTCGCGGTGCCTGCCCATGTACCTGCTGCGGCGCGACACGGCGCTGCTCGGGGCGGCGTTGGAGGCGCAATGGCCCGTTGACCATTACCTGCAGGCGGGCGTAGACCGCCTGTTCTCGATGCAGACCGGCGGCGGCGGACTGGGCGGCTGGCCTGGCGCGGCGACGCCGTACGCGTACGGGTCCGTATATGCGTGTCATTTCCTCACGCTGGCCCGGCGCGACCACGAACTGAAGGTGCCGGAGCAGCCATTCAAGGCGCTGCAGGACTACGTGCGCGCGGTCGCGAATGACTGGGACGACTCCTCGGACACGTACGAGAACTATCACGGGTATTCGGCCCTCTATATGCGCGCCTACGCGCACTACGTGCTCGCGCTGGACGGCGACATCGAGGCGATCCGCGGCATTGAGCGCTTTGACACGCTAAGCCTGCCGGCGGCGGCGCGTTATCTGCTGGCGGCAGCCCTGGCGATGAACACGCAGGACACCGACCGCGTGAAACTGTACCTCAGTTCAGCGCCGTCGGAACCGTACGACGTCACGGAGCAGGACGGCACGCTGAACTCCGATATCCGAAACGAGGCGGTGCGGTTGATTGCGCTGCTGCAGATAGACGGGTCTGACCCGGCCTGCTTTGAGACCGTGAACAAGCTCACGCGCTACCTGGAAACGCACCGGTACGGCAGCACGCAGGAGACCGCGTTCATCGTTACGGCGCTGGCCATGTACTACGGGCGTCTGGAGGAGCAACTGGGCAAAGCCGCGGCGACCATCGTCACGCCGAAGGGCGACAGCGTTCAACTGGACCTCGGCGCGGGCTATCGCGGGAAACACGAAGGGCCCGGCGGCCTCTTTGTGGTGACGAACACGGGCGTGGGCCCCATCTTCGTCAGTTTCACCGTGGGTGGCACGCCCGCACAGGCGGAGACCCAGGCGATCTCCGAGGGCTTCCAGGTGGTGCGCGACGTGCGTTCGGTGCGCGACGGCGCGGCGGTCTCGGGAGAATTCCGGCAGGGCGACAGCTACATCGTCGAGATCACGCTCCAGGCGAGCGACGAATCGAAGAACGTGATCGTAGACGACCCGCTGCCCGCGGGGTTCGAGATCGAGAATCCGCGGCTGGACCCCGACCTGCTTGCTGGCGTCGAGATACCCGAAGCGATGACGCCGACCTATCTCGAAGTGCGAGACGACCGTTACGTGGCCGCCTTCGACGCGCTCGCGGCAGGCGAGCATCACCTGTACTATATCGTGCGCGCGGTCACGCCCGGAACCTTCCAGCGTCCCGGTGCGCGGACCGAATGCATGTATGACGCGGCGGTGCGCGGCACGTGTGTTCCGGAGACGATCGCGGTCAAATAGGCCAAGTGCCGGGACAGCGCCCGTGCGATGCCGGCGCAATAGCCTCGTTGCGTTTTTGCCGGGGTGTGCCGCGTTCAGTTAGCGCCGGATGTCACGTCGGGAATCAGCGACGGCGCAGCGACGACCGTCACGGGCGCGATGCGTTCGAGTCCGGCTTGCAGCCGCTGCGCGGGCCCGGTCACGACGATGACCAGCTTGCCCGTGTCCACCGTAGCGCGCGCAAGCGCGGCGCAGGCCGCGGCGTCGGTTGCGGCGACGGCGTCCATCATGCGCTGGAAATAGTCCGGCGGCAGGCCTTCGGATTCGAGCAGCCACACGTCACCTGCTTCCTGTTGCGGCGTTTCGCGCCGCGCGGCGAGGCTGCCGGTGAGGAAGGTCTTCGTGTCGCCAAGTTCCTGGTCGTCGGGCGGAACGTCGCGCAGGCGCTCGAACTCAGCGAGCACGGTTCGGATGGCCTCGTCCACGGCATCAATGTTCGTGAAGGTCCCGGCGCCGAACTCGCCTGCCAGCCGCTGCGCCGAATAACCGCCCCACGCGCCGTAGGTCAGGCCTTTCTCGACGCGGACGGCCCGGTTGATCCGGCTGCCGAAGGCATCGCCGAAGTAGCCGCTGGTCACCTCTGCCGTGAAGTATCCGGGGTGGCTGCGCGTGATGCCGCGCTGGCCGATGCGGATTTGCGCCTGCGTCGCGGGCATGTCGACGATGTAAATGTGCGTCGGCGCGGGTTCCGGCAGCGGCGGCAGGACCGTTTCCGGCTTTGCGCCCTGTGCCTGCCACGCGCCGAAGGCCTTTTCGGCGAGCGCGGCGGCCCGCTCCATGTCGATATCGCCCGCGAAGATGAGCCATGCGGCATCCGGGCGGGCGTTGTCCGCCCACCACTGGCGCACATCATCCGGTTCGAGCTTGGCCACGTCGGCAACCTCGCCGCGGACCGTGCGCGCGTAGGGATGGTCCCCGTAAAGCCTGCGCCGGTATTCGCGCGCGACGATATAGCCCGGCTCCATGGCCTGCACGATGAGTTCCGTGGCGACCTGCTGCTTGAGCTTGGCCAGTTCCTCGCCGGGGAACGCGGGACGCAGCATCGCCTCGGCCATGAGGTCCACGGCGCGCTCCGCGTGTTCGGTCAGGCACCCGGCATAGATGGCCGCGCTGTCCATCGCGGCGATGCCATTCATGGAAATCGCGTAGGTCTCCAGTTCGTCGGCAAACTGTTGCTCGGAAAACCGCGCCGAACCCCGGGTGAGCATGCTCATCGTCATGGCCGCCGCGCCCGGCTTCGCCTCGGTCCACGCGCCGCCGCGCAGGTGCAGTTCGATCGATAGATAGGGCACCTCGTGATTCTCGACCACGATGACCCTGACGCCGTTCCCGAGGACGCGCGACTGCGCCTTTGGCGCGGGGTCGTAACTGAGCGCGGCCGTCACGGGCGGGGTTTCCGGCCAGTCCGCGGGGCGCGTCACGCCCGGCCTGCCCGTGGGCGGCGGCTGCAGTTCCGGCGTGGGCGCCTGGACCGGTGTTTCTTCGATGCCGCCGGAGAACAACGTGCCGAACAAATTCTGCGCGACGCGAATCTCCGTGGCCTTATCGGGCGTGAGATAGGTCCGCGCAACGCGCAACAGGTCCGCTTCCGTGCAGCGGCGAATATCTTCGATACGGCGGTTGACGCGTGCGGTGTCGCCTTCGATCACGCATGCCTGGCCGAGCGCGGCCGCCTTGCTGTCGGCCATGAGCCGTTCCGTTACCAAGTCGCGCAGCAGGTTGTTCCGCGCCTTTTCGAGTTCGCGCGGCGACACCGGCGCTTCGCACAGCCGGGTCATCTCCTCGAGCAGCGCGGCCAGCGCCGCGTCGCTCTTGGTTGACAGCGGCAGCAGCAGCGCGCCGATACCGAGACCACCGTCCCGTTCAAGGAACAGGGACATGCCCTGCGCCGCGACCGCAATCTGGTCCTGGGCCACGAGGCGGCGGTAGACGCGGCTGCTGTGGCCGGAGCCGGCAATGTGCGCGAGCAGCGCGAGCGGCGCGTAATCGGCGTGGTTCACGGGCGCCGTCGGGTAATAGAGCGCCACGACTGGCGCGGGCGCCTTCTCGGGCCGGAACGTGAAGGCGCGGCGCGTTCCCGGCGGCAGTTCGGCGGCGGCCACGCGCGGCGGGTCCGCGGCTTGCGGGATCCACCCGAAATACCGTTCCGCCAGCGCCATGGCCCTGTCGTGACCGACCGCTCCGGCGATAATCAGCGTTGCGTTATTCGGTACGTAATACGCCGTCCAGAAGGCGCGCAACTCGGATACCGGCGCCGCGCGCAGATGAGCGATCATGCCCAGCGGCGTCCAGCGGTAGGGGCGTCCCTCGAAGACCACCGGCGGGATGTCCAAGAGCAGCGTGCCGTAGGGCTCATTCAGCGCAAGCCGCGATTCCTCCTCGACGACGCTTCGCTCCGTGTCGAAGGATTCCTGGTCGATTTTGAGGAAGGTCATGCGCTCGGCTTCGAGCCAGAGCGCGAGTTCAAGCTGATTTGCCGGGAGGGTCTGGAGATAGACCGTCTGGTCGAAACTGGTGTAACCGTTGTTATAGCCGCCGACACGGTGGATGTAGTCGAAGTGGCCCGTGGGCCCGAGGCGGTCCGTGCCCCGGAACATCATGTGCTCGAACATGTGCGCAAACCCCTGCCGCTCCGGGTTCTCGTCCTTCGACCCCACGTGATACCAGACCTGCACGCTCACAATGGGACAGGAGAAATCTTCGAGCGTGATCACTCTGAGCCCGTTGTCGAGCACGCGTTCGCGATAATCGAACGCGCCCGAATCCTGGGCGAAGGCACGGCATACCGCAACCGTAAAGACGAACGTGAAGATGACTGATTGTGCCGCGCGCATGGGAACCCTCCCTCCGTGCCCTCAGACACGCAAGACATCCTACAGAATCCATCAGCGGCGCCGCCACTGCATTGCGGCATTCCAGGGTTGGCTTGTTCAAAGGGGTTGTCTCACGCCGGAGCGATGGCCGAACACCGTACTGTCGGCCGAATTTGGCCGGTGTCCAGATGGGCCCCCCGTTTCCGGCGGTATCGCCGGGGCATGGGCCGGGGAGAACCGAGGCCATGCAAGGCGGTTTTTCTGAACCTTTTGCCAAGCGGGAGGATTACACAGGCGCGCGGCCGCGTAACGGCAAGGGTGCTGGCCGGATGGTTACAGTATAATGCGTGAGAGCGGATTCCGGATGCTCGCGATGAGTTTACGGCGGAACATTTCGGTAAAGGCGAGGCGCTTCCTGCGCGCGCTGGCGGCGCTTGCCGCGGTTGTTGCGCTGCTTGCCGCCTTGTCGCTCGCAGCCGGCGAGTGGCTGCTGCGCAGGCCTTTTGACACGGCGCCGTATCTGCGCGTGCGTGCTTCGGGCGAGATGGTAGACCGCAATGGCCGCCTGCTTTACGCGTTCTTGAACCCGGATGAGCAATGGTGCTTTGAACGCGGCCTCGACGATTTTAGCCCTTGGCTGATCCAGGCGACCGTGGCGGCCGAGGACCAGCGCTATTACGCGCATCACGGCGTGGACCTTTGGGCGATCGGCCGCGCGGCCACGCAGAACCTGTTTGGCGGGCGTGTCGTCTCCGGCGCGTCCACGGTCACCATGCAGGTAGTGAAACTGACACAGGGTGACACGCGTTCGGTCGCGGGCAAGGCGCGGCAAGCCTGGAATGCGCTGCGTCTCGAAAGAAACGCCAGCAAGCAGGCGATCCTGCGCAGCTACCTCAACAATGCGCCGTACGGCATGAACCTTATCGGCGCGGAAGCGGCGGCGCGCCGGTACTTTGGCGCGCCCGCTTCGGAATTGACGCTGGCCGAGGCGGCGTTGCTCGCCGCGCTGCCAAAGGCGCCCGGAGGGTGCATGCCGCTCGCCCACCCGCGGCGCGCGCGCGCGCGGCGCGACTATGTGCTGGGCCGTATGCTGGCCGAGGGATTCATCACGCGGGACCAATACGGCCGGGCCGTCGCGGACCCGGTTGCCGCGCGCTGGCATGAGTATCCGCAGCTGGCGCCGCATCTGGCCATGCGCCTGCGCGACGCCATCAAGACGGAAGGATGCGTGCGGGTTACCCTCGATGGCGTGGTGCAGGCGCGCATCGAGGACATGCTCAGCCGCGCACTGAACCGGTTCGAAGGCGATGTGACCAATGCCGCGGCGGTGGTTGTGGACGCGGCCTCGGCGACGCTGCTCGCGCGCGTGGGTTCCGCGGACTTCTTCCACACGCCGGGCGGCGGCCAGGTGGACCTGTGCGCCGCCGCGCGATCGCCGGGTTCGGCGCTCAAGCCGTTCCTGTATGCCCTGGCGATAGACCGGGACGTGCTCTACCCGCCGGAGATGCTGCTCGACGATACGATGGATTTCGGATCCTACAATCCAGGCAATTTTGACGGCGAATACCGGGGCCTGATCAGCGCGACGGAGGCGCTGAGGCTTTCGTTGAACGTGCCTGCCCTGATCGTGCAACACCGTATCGGCGCAGCGCCGTTCCAGCGGTTTCTGTGCGGGCTGGGGCTGAATACGCTGACGAAAGCGCCGGAACAGTACGGACTCGGGTTGACCTTGGGCAACTGCGAGGTGCGGCTCGAAGAACTGGCGGGCGCCTACGCGGCGCTCGCGAATCTGGGCGAATATCGCCCGATCTCGTATCTTGCGGGCGCCGCGCCCCGGACTGCAACGCGCGTCTTGTCGCGGGGTGCGGCGCTGGCCCTCTACACGATGCTTGAGCAGCCGTTTCCGGTCGAGCCGCGCGAAGGCCTGGTCCGCGCGCGGGGCGCGCAGCCGCGCGTCTGCTGGAAGACGGGCACCTCGACCGGCTACCACGACGCGTGGGCCTTCGCTTTCAACCGTCAGTACGTTGTCGGCGTCTGGGTCGGCAATAACACGGGCAAATCGTCGCGGCGGCTGGTCGGCGCGCAGGCGGCGCTGCCTATTGCGGCGCGCGTGATCCGGGCCCTGCCCGCGCTGAACACGCCCGCATGGCCCGCGCTGGACGCGGACGTGCGCCGGGTTGTCATCTGCGCCGTTACCGGGCTGCCCGCGGGTGAGCACTGTCCGAATACCCGCGAGGGCCTCGTCGCGCGCAAGCAGTATCTGCACCGGCGCTGCGACGTGCACCGGCCCGGGGCGGATGGCGGCACGGCTGCGCGGTGGCCCGGTTCGTCCATCGGCTGGGACCTGGCGCGCGTGCGCACGCCCGACGCGGCGCAGGCGCACGCGGGCACGCGGCAGAACCTGCAGATTCTGTCTCCGACGGACCGGGGCAAGTACGTGTTGACTGGCGAGACGCGGGGCGACCTGGTGCGGCTCAGCGCCTCGACGGGCGGCGAGGAACCGCTACATTGGTATGTGGACGGGCGCTATCTGGGCGAATCATCGGGGACAGCAACGCCGATGAACTGGAAGCTGGAGCCGGGCACGCACGTCGTGGCCTGCATGAACAACGACGGTGAAACGGACGAGGTGCGCTTCGAGGTCGTGCCGCCCAGGCCGTTCCTGGACCTCAAGAAAGGGGTGTGACGCGCCGCGCGGGGCTATTCCCCGGCTGCCCGCGCGGCCGTGTATTCGCGGATGCGGAAGGCAACGGCGGAGAACACGACGAAGACAACCGAAACGATGAACAACGTGAGCAGCGCGTCCTGGTTCTCTATGGGGATGGCGTTCTTTTGAAAGCCAAGCGCGGTCTGCTCGAAGACATCCTGGGGCCGCGCCACGTCCGATTTCGGGTACAGGGTCTCGAGGTATTTCTGCAGGGTAAGAAAATCGACCAGCCCGGGAATCTGCATGGCGACACGCTGCCAGCCGAACAGCAGCAGGAGACCGTAGATAATGGGGCGCTTCGAGAAGGTGCCGAGGAACAGGCACAGCGAACCGTACGCAAGGATAGCGAGGGTCAGCACGCCGCAGTACTGCAGCAGGCGCAGCACGTGCGCCGCGGTGAATTCCAGGTTTGCCAGGCTGCGGCAGCCGGCAAACACCAGCGCGGCCGATACGCACAGCAGGCTCGCGCACAGGAACACGTAGGCCAGAAAACGCCCGACAATCCATGCGGACCGGGGCAGCGGCCGCGTGAGGATGTAGGCGATGGTCTGGGTCTCCACGTCCTCGCCGACGAGCATTCCCGCGAAAAACAGAGCGAGCACGGGCGCAAGGATGCCGACGTAGAGGTCTTCCATCATGCGGACGAAGGTTACGTCCCCGAGGGCGGCGAAGGGAGTCCTGGAGAGGAACGCGAGCGCGGGCGGCAGGAGCACGGGCAGCAGCGCAATTGCGGCGGCCAGAATGAGGCGGCTCCGGCGCAGCATCATCACAACGGCATGGCTGAACGCCACGCGCACGTAGCCCGGATATCCGATAACCGGCGGCGCGGCTTGCTCTTGCGCGGCGGACACGGCGGTCTCCTAATGAATCAGGTAATCGAACACTGATTGCAGGTTGTCGTCGGCGCACGCTATCGAGCGTATGCCGAGCGTTTCGTCCAGCATGAGTTCGTTCAGCTTCTCGTAGCAATGATTGGGGTCGCGCGTGCGCAGCGTGGCGCGGCCATCCTCGAATTGGATTCCGATCGTGGACGGTTCCGTGACGAAATGGGCGGACACGCGCCTCGGGTCGCCGCATTCGACCGTGATCGTGTGGGGATGTTCGTCGATGAGGTCGCGGATTTCGCGCACGTGGCCCTGCGCTATCAAGGCGCCGTGGTACAGGAGCACGACGTTGTCCGTGGCGCGCTCGATCTCGTGCAGCACATGGCTGGACACCACGACGCTCCGGCCTTCGTCGCCAAGACGGCGGATCAACTGGAACATCTCCTCGCGGCCTTCGGGGTCCAGGCCGCTCATGGGCTCGTCCAGGAGCAGGAAACCGGGGTTTGTGGCGAGGGCCTGTGCGATCTTGATGCGCTGGCGCATGCCCTTGCTGTATTCGCGGATCGGGTCGTGCATGCGCCCGGTCATGTGCACCTGTTCAAGCGCGTCGTTCGCGACCTTGCGCGCGGCGCGGACCGTCATGCCCCAGAACCGGTTCATCCAGTAGACGAATTCGAACCCGCTCATGTTCTCGTAAAACTTGTCCGTTTCGGGGCAATAGCCGATGCGCCGCAGCACCCGCCGGTTGTTGCGCGGCGCTTCGCCGAAGACTTCGATCTCGCCCCGGCTCGGCCGGTACAGGCCCAGCGCTATCTTGATGAAGGTGCTCTTGCCCGCTCCATTCGGCCCGAGCAAGCCGGTGACCCCTTCCTCGATAACCACGCTCAGGTTGTTCAGCGCCACGACCTCGCCGAACCATTTCGAGAGTTCCTTGACTCGTATTACGGCGCTCATGCGGCGACCTCCGCCCGGCGCACGGCGCGGCAGATAATCCAGAACAGGACCGCGCAGACCGCGCCCAGCACGCCCACCGCCAGACCCAGGTCGATGCGCGTGAGGTAGCCGCGCTGCTTGAGACAGGCAATGCCGATGCGGTCCACAACCGTGGGGATCGAGACGACGAGGTATTCCGGGTCGCGCAGCATCTGGGCAAGCAGCACGCCCATGCCCGAACTCGCGATAACGACCATGAACACGGCGATGGCGGCGTAGCGCTGGCTGCGCGAAAGCGCCGACGCGGCAAGCACGCCCAGCGCCGCGGGCGCCACCATCGCGCTGGAGAACGCGAAACTCGCGGGCGCCCACCACCACGTTGCAGCGAACTCCGCCGCGTCCGCCATGAGCGCATTGTGCAGGACCACGAGCAGCGCGGCGGGCAAGGCGGTCAACGACAGGCCAACGGCGGCCAGGGCGCAGCACTTGCCAAGCACGTAATCGATCCAGGTCAGCGGCTTCGCGAAGTAGACTTCCATCAGGTTATTGACGAAATCGTTGCCGATCGCGCCCGACCCGGAGTAAATGAGGGTCAGAAACACGATATACGACTGGAAGTGCAGGAACATGTAGAAGAGGCGTTCGTCGACCAGGAAGGCGCGCTGTTGCAGCAGGAACCGGAGTTCTGTCTGCTGAAACAAGGCCATGTTCTGGCGGCTGAAATCATAGAGTACGACGACCAGCACGTAAAAGAGGAGGTGCAACATTGCGAGCAGCACAAGCCCCTTGAAAATGCGCGCGCGGGCGAGCAGGCTCAGTTCCTGCGCGGCGACGGTCCACCACCGGAAGCGCCTGCGAAGCGTCCCGTCGTACTGGCGGTAGGTCTGCGGGTAGATCGGCACGGTTACGCCTTTCCCAGCGCCTTGAGGAAGACTTCTTCCAGCGAGGTGCGCACCGGCTGGAAGTGGCGGATGTGCGTCTTCGCGGCGCGCGCCGCTTCGAACAGGTCCCCGGGGCCGTTGCCCGCGGTCACGAGGAGACTGCCGGCGCGGTCCTTTTTCCAGCGGGCGCCGCGGCGTTCGAGCGCGGCGCAGAATTCGGACTCGTGGTCGCGCACGCGCACTTCGAAGTGGTCGTCGTGTGCCGCCGTGAGTTCGTCGATGCGGCCTTCGCGCACGATCTTGCCATTGTTGATCATGACTACGCGCTCGCAGACGTGCTGCACGTCCGGCAGCAGGTGTGAGGAAAGCAGGACGGTGACGCCGCGCCGTTCCGCGATGTCGCGGATTAAATCGAGCATCTGGATGCGCCCGGTCGGGTCCAGGCCGTTGGTCGGTTCGTCGAGCAGCACGAGTTTCGGGTCGTGAATGAGCGCCTGAGCAAGTTTGACCCGCTGCAGCATGCCGGTCGAGTACGTCTCCATGAGGCGGTAGCGGCTGTCGCCGAGGCGGACGTAGCTCAGCACCTCGTGCGCCCGCTCCATGGCGTCTACGTACGTCATGCCGATCAGGCGCCCGCAGTAGGTAAGGAAATTGACCGCACTGACCTTCGGGCTCGAAACCTCGCGCTCGGGCATATACCCGATGCGGAGGCGTACCTCCAGCGCGTGCCGCGGCATGGCCTTGCCGAACAGCGAGACGCGCCCGCTCGACGCGCGATTGAAGCCGAGGAGCGTCCGGATAAGCGTGCTCTTGCCCGCGCCGTTCGGCCCGAGCAGGCCGACAGCGCCGCCTTCGATGGCGCAGGTCACGCCATCGAGCGCAATGAAGTCGCCATAGGCGACCACCACATCTTCGAGTTCGACCAATGCCATGGATGCAGCCGCGCAGGGAGACTGGCGCGCCTTTTCCTCGATTTCTCCGGCCTGGAGTACGGTCAAGGCTCTCGAGAAAGCCGCGTAGCCGATTCAGCCGGTCAGAACACGTTGACCACCAAGTCTACGGGAATCACCTCCTGGCCCGCCACTTCGATCAGCGTGCTGTGCACGAACCGGATCTCCGCGCCAAACACGTAGTATATGTCCAGTTGGTACTGACCCGGCGGGATGCCTTCGATCAGGAAGAAGCCCGTCCCGTCTATGACCCCGCTGGGCAATTGGAAGAAGTCGGAAGACAGGCCCAGCAGGCTCGTGGAACCGCCCAGCGCCAGCGGCGACGCGCCCGGATAGCGAAGCGCGGCCAGCCCGCCCGGCAGTACGCCCGCAAGCGACACCGGCGGCGGGGAGCACGTGCCTTCAATGACTGCGCCTTCGTCCGTATCGAAATTGACGGTAGTCACCCCGCCGTCCGTGACTTCCGCCTGCCGCATGCGCATGTTGACCACGGCGGAGATGTCGCCGCTGAACGGGAGCGCGGTCACGCCGTAGCTGCCCGGCGCGAGACCGTCGATGCGGTAGTCGCCGTTAGCGTCGGTTTCGGTCACGCGCGGCTCGCCGTCGCCAAGCGCCGTTACGACCGCGCCTTCGACGCGCCGTCCGTTGTAAGCGACGTAGCCCTCGATCGAACCGCCGAAGGTGAGCCGCAGTTCGATACCGGTCGCGTTCCCGAGTTCTTCCAGAAAGATGGTCTCGCTGCGCGCGGCGGTGTACCGTTCATGCCGCGCGACGGCGACGTACTCGCCCGCCGGCAGATTCTCGAAGACGAACGCGCCGTCGTCGCCCACGCGCATCGAGCGGCCCGAATCGCCCCCGCCCATGGCGGCCTGCGCGGCCTCGACGGGGGTATCCGCGTTGAGCAGTATCACGAGCGCGCCTTGGGGACTGCGCCCGTCGGCGGTGGTGACGCGCCCTTCGATGCGGCCGCCGTCCTCGCTCACGTACAAGTCGATGTCCTCGAGCACTTCCCCGGCCTCAACGCTGACGACCTGCCGGCCTGGCGTGTATTTGGGGGCCGAACCTTCGATGCGGTACGCGCCCGGGCTCAACTGCAGTTCATAGCGGCCCGCGGGGTCATTGAAGGCGAGCGATTCGGGCGTCTCGAAGAGGCGCAACACGTCTGCGCTGCTCTGCGTCTCCTCCGCGAGCGGCGTCGCGCTGACCGTGTATTGCGGCGGTGGCGCGCTGGTCCCTTTCACGAGGACGCGGCCGCTCACGATCCCCGTGGCGTCGAGCGTTACCCGGATTTCGCGGTCGAGGAGGACGTTGCGCACCGTCTGCGCGCCGTAACCGTCCTTCGATGCGGTCAGAACGTACAAGCCGGTCTCGATGTTCGTGAATTCGAAACGCCCCTCGGTGTTGGTCGACGTCGTCTGCGATGCGTCACTGAGACTTTCGGAGCCTAACCCGTTCAGGCGCACGTCCACACCCGAGAGCGGCTGCCCGCCGCTCTCGAACACGATCCCGAAAATGGAATGCTGGCCCGACTCGACGGGATACAGGATTACGTCCACGCCGGACAGGCTGTTGTAGCCGTCGGAGTAAATGGATTCGCCGAATGCGCTGAATTTGTACCCTTCCTTTCGCCCGAGAATCTGGTATTCGCCAGGCGGCAGTTCGCGAATGGTGAAAACGCCCCTGCCGTCGGAGTCCGCGCCGCGGAATGCCTGCGGCGTGCGCATCGGCGACAGGAGGCTCGAATAGGCCGGAATGCACACGACGTTCGCCTGCGGGATGGGCGTGCCCTTGGGCTCGATGACGCGCCCCGTGACCGTGCTCCCCGTGTAAAGGAACAGGTCCACCTGCACCTCTCGGGTTCCGGCGGTGAGCGCAACCTCCTGCGACAATTGCGGCGCATATTTCTCCGAGACCGTATAGACGCGCCACGTCTCCTCGAGCGGCACGCCGAGCAGCTCGTAGTAGCCGTCTTCTTCGGACCGGTCGCTCACGGGCGGCGCGCGCCGCACCATGGCGTTGAGCGCCTGCGACACGACGCTCGCGGACGTGCACAGCACCACTTCGCAGCCGGTCACGGGTTGCTTCTCGACGGACTGCACGTAGCCCCAGATGACGCCCGCGGCCTCCACAGTGAAATTGACGTTGTTCAGCCGCTGCGTGGGGTTGGCGATAGTCACCTTTTGATACGGCAGTTCCTCCGCGGCGCGGTAGGGGGTGTCGCGCAGTTGCAGCGTCACGCCGCATACGCCGACGCCCAGCCCGGAGACCGTGTAGTTGCCGTCTTCGTCCGTGGTCGCCGGGGGCAGCGGGGAGTCCTCGATCTGGACGCCAATGCCCGGCGCGCCGCGCGAGGAGCCGGATTCCGTGACCCGGCCTGCAATGGACGCGCCGGTTGACAGCGCGGCATCGACGACCGACTCGCGGTGCTCCGCATCAAGCGTCTCGGCCTCGCGCGTAGCGGGCAGATAGCCCTCCTTTACGATAAGCACGCTATAATCGCCCGGCTCGGTCACGCGGATTTCGTAGACCCCCTCGGCGCCGGTCCTTTCCTGCCTGGTGAACTCGAGCCGGTCTTGAACAAGCCGCATTTCGCGCACCCGATCGAAGTTGCGCGCATGGATGGCCTCGAGATGCTGCGCTTGCCAGCCGGCCCGCTCTTCGGGCGTCCAGTTGCGGCGCACCTCGACGCGCACGTCCGCGAGCGCCGTTCCCGACTGGGCGTCGGTGATGCGGCCGCGAATGACGAATGGGGGCTCTTCCGCGGCAGGCCCGGCCGCGGCGGGCGCGGCCGGTTCCTCGGGGCGCGGCGCGCGCATGCGCGGTTCCGGGGGGGCGGGTAGCGGGACGCCCGGTTCGAGCGGGGTGGAATCGCGGTCGGGACGACCTTCGAAAGCGACCTGGGACGGAGGCGGGGGCGGGGTCTTGCGGGGCGCGAACATAAGCGCGAACGCCACGAGCGCGGCCAGCAACAGCACCATTACCGCCACGATTCGCAGTGTGCCGAAGGACGAACCCTTGCGATTCGGACGCGACATCGCGCCGGATGCTCCTTGCGTCGTGATTGCGGACAGACCCGCTGCGACGCAAATATCTCAAGCCAATGTTTTCACGACCAAGCCGCGCGGGGCGGGCAAGCCAGCTAGTGTCGCCGCATACGCTCGCGCAGCGGAACAATCACCAGAAGCAGCGTGCCAAAAGCGAGGAAAAGCGTCAGGCCAAGCGAATACGCGCCCGTATAGCCGGTGAAGTACAGGGCCAGATTATGCACGATGTAGTCCAACTGCCCTTTCGCGCCCGGCGCGCCGTAATCGGCCACGTGACGCAGATTGGTGAACGCGACAAACAGCGCGCCGCCCAGCAGGATAGCCACGAGCGCCACGCACATCATCGCCATGCTGGCCCGGAACCGGGCGCGCTCGCGGTCCATCAACGCCTGCACATCGAGGCGCCGCATGACGCGGTCATGCAGCGCGGGCGGTGTCGGCAGCATGGGTTCGCTGCGCAGCGCCGAGTCGACCAAGGCGTCCAGGTCTTCATTCCGCATAGCGAAAAACCTCTTTGCTCACGATCTTCTTGAGCTGCTTGCGCGCGCGATGCATCCAGGTCTTCAGAGTGCCCATCGGGATACTCATCGTATCCGCGATCTCTTCATACGAGGTGCCGTTCAGATAATACAACGTCACGATGGTGGCGTAACGGTCCGGCAGCAGCGTGACGCAACGCCGGACCAATTCGGGGAGGTCAAAATTGTGGCTCGGATGCACCGCCGCCTCGCCAGTATGCTGCGGCTGCAACGGGACCTCGCCCCGCTTCTTGCGGCGGCTGAGTTCCGTCAGGCAAACGCTGCACGTCACCCGGTACATCCAGGTGGAAAAACTGCACTCGCCGCGGAAACCCTTCAACAAGCGGAACGCCTTGATAAACGCCTCCTGCGCCATGTCTTCCGCAAGCGCCGGGTCGCGCATGAACCGGTAGGCTACGTTATATACGATGTTCTGATGCCGCCGGACCAGTTCCGAAAACGCTTCCCGGTCGCCGCGCTTGCTTCTCCGGACAAGGTCAAGGTCGGAGGTCTCTGGTGCGGCAAGGCCCTGGGCGGTTGCGGTCATCACCGCACTCGCGGACGGCGTCATGTTTCGCTCCTTCCAATAAGGATATCCCCGGCAAACGTGCTCAGGGTGAGTTGTGTCTCCGATTGACCGATAAAACCACGCAGTTCCGTTGGTTTCTGGCCTCCGGAGAGCGGCACGACCTCGAAGTCACTTCTTACAACGCCCTGTCGGGTGATGGCGTTGACTTCCGCCGAACACCCCGGATGCATACTAAGTGTAATATCTCCGTTGGTCGTGGTCAAGTCGCACCCCCGCACGCCGGGCCGGGGCAGGCGCACGTCGATATTTCCATTCACCGTGTTGGCCACCAGCAGGTGCCCTCCGAAGATGGCGCGCACATTCCCGTTGACCGTGCGCAGCATAGCCTCCCGCGCCGCGTCCAGCAGATCGATACGCCCGCTGGTCGTCTGGGCCCGGACGATGCCCTGGGCACTGCGTATCTCTATGTCCGACACCGCACTGCGCACATTTACGTCGCCGCAGTTCTCGCCTACGTAGATATTGCCGCGCGTGGTCTCGATTTCCACGTTCGTGCCTGCCGGGACGCCAATTTCATACGCCACATTGAGGTCGACGGCGCCGGGCCGCGGCTTGGGCTCCGTCACGAGACGGAGGCTGTCACCCTCGACCTCCGCCTTGCACAACGACGCCACGTGACGTTCCGCCGTCTCGCGGTCCTGGTAAGAACGCACATATGCCGAAATGGTGGCCGTGACATCGACCTGGGACCCATCGTGCACCGTGACGCGCACGGCCCCGTCCGTATTGACCAGGGAAATATGGGAAATCTGGCCGAACTGGCGCGTCCACGTGGTGCGTACGTCGGGGCGGCACACCTCGCGCGGCAGGAAATCGGCCAGTACGCCGACCGTGAAACTCTGCACCGCTGCCGCGATAAGCACCGCCGCCACGGCGCTACGAACGAAAAGGTTCATCTTCGGGCCCGCTCGTTGCTATACTCTAAGCTGCTATAAAGACTAATACCGCTGTGGACCAGGTTTCATTCCAGGGCGGGACCGTGCGGCGAAACTCGCCTTGGTGCTCGCCGGTCGAACAGGAGGAAAAGTAAGCCTGATGTTGCGGATGATCGTGCTCATGTTGCCGTTTCTGCTGGTTGTTTCTACGATCCTCTTCGCGCTGGTGCGCAGTATCGGACAGGTCTGGGTGCGCCACCGCGTGCAGATGACGTTGTTGGAGCACCTCGAGAGGCGGCCCGAGCTGGTGGAGGAATTCCAGGAAATCCAGGAATTGGCGGTGCGCGCCCAGGAGTCCGAGCCTTCAACCTGGAAACCGGATTATATTCTGACGGGTGTTATCCTGGCGGTGCTGGGGATGATTTGCGCGGTCGTCTGCGCCGCGGTGGGGGGAAGCCTCACAGCGACGGCCGCCTACTTCGGCGGGGTCCTGTGCGTATGTCTCGGATTCATCATCGCCATGGTTGGCCTGCTGGTGCGGTATCTCTCGCACAATGTGGTGAAGGGCCTGCACGACAAGTGACCCGGCCCGCCGCGTCCCGATACCGTGCATGTTTCCCGTTTCCATAGTGTATAGTGTCTTATCGCGTGTTCAGCGCGCGGAAATTGGAGCAGGGGACGCATAAGAATGGCGCCGCGAGTCGTCACGTGTGCCTGCGGACAACAGATGCGCCTGCCGGAACGGGCCGTGTCGGGCCGGGGCCGCTGCATACGCTGCGGCGCGCTTATCCGGATCAAAACTGAAACCCCGCAGGCGGACAAACTGCCCCCGGCCCCATCGCCGGAATCCTTCGAGTCGGATGACCCCATCACGGAAGCGCCGCCCGCAACGGAAGAGACCTTGCCCCGCCATCCGGCGTATGCGGACCTGACCCCGCCGCCGCGCGATGCCAGGATGGAACGCCTGGAGGCGCTGTGGGGGGACGAAACGCCCGAGTTGGCGGCGCAGGCGGGGCAGGCCGGGCCGATCCGGCCGCCGGTTACGGTTCCCCGGGACATTGCCGCTGCCGTTTCGGTTTCCCAATGCGCCCGTTGCGGTCGCGCGTTCCGCGGCGACTGGGACCAACACGCCGGAGAGGAGGGGACGCTCTGCACGATTTGCGCGCGCCAGTCGCCGGAACCGACGCCCTGGGACCCGCCTTCGGGCGGCCCCACCATCGCGCCGCCCAGCAAGGCGGAACTGCGCGAGATGCGCTCTGTCCAGGAACGGCTGGAACGGGAGAAACAGCCCCGGAAGGAACGGCGCGGCCTCGTGCCGTTCCTGATATTCGCGGGCGTGGTGATGTTGCTGATTCTGGTATTGCCCGTCGAGGACTGGTTGGGCCGGGCGGCGATGGAGATGAAGGAGCATCCTCCCGAAGCAATCGACACGCGGTGGGGCTGGCCGCTTCGCGTCGTGAGTCTGCTGCTCGTGTTCCTGAGCTACTATATCCCCGTTTACCTGACGTTCAAGGAATCGGGCCGGCTTGATTTCGACTCTTTCTTGTCAAACGCCCTCTATACGTCCAAGTATGCGCTGGGTTTCTTCATTGTCGAGGTTTTTATCGGCAGTTTTGGCGGTCTCGGCGGCCCGATACTGCTCATGGCGCTCGTGGTGACGTTCAAGCTGTTGATCCCGCCGCTGATACTTTGGGCTTTCGTGGGTTTTTCAGGGCGCGAGATATTCCACCTCTACGTCTTCCTCTGGATCACCGCATTGATGGTCTGGATGCTGGAGAGACTCCTGACCGGCGGCATAGCCGTGCTCGCCCAATAAGGGCGCACGCCCGGCGCCGCACGACAGGGACGCCCCGCGGACGCGGGGTGCGCGCGGCGCGCTCAGGCACTGTCCATCCTGTCCGCAGGGCTTCCCCTTATTTCAGCCAGCGCTCGAACCAGGCGATGGCGTCGTCCTGCGCCGGAACTTTGAGCGAGTGCGGTTCGTTGTAATAGTTGCAGACAAACCGGTCGGGCGCGCCCATCCGCTCATAGACCTCCGCGATGTGCGCCGCCGCCTCCTGCGCTCCCTCGGCCGGGAACAGGTGGTCCTGGCTGCAGTGAATCATCATGAAAGGCCGCGGCGCGTTCAGCGTTACCACGTCGGGCAAATCCAGCCATGCGTACTGGCCGGGCACATAAATCATCCAGGTATGATGCCGGACGTGATTGCGCAGCAGCGACCGGTACGTGCACATCCATCCCGCGACCACGCCGGCCTTGACGCGGGGGTCGAGGCCGAACGTATGCGCGCTGCGGTAGCCGCCGAGCGACAGGCCGATACAACCCACGCGCTCCGGGTCCACCTCGGACCGCGACAGCAGGTAGTCCAGCGAGGCCTTGTCCCCCTGATACTGGATGCCGGGCCATGTGGCGCCCGCCGTGAAAATCGTCTTGGCCATCAGCGGCTCGTGCCGCCCGGCAATGGGATTGAACGCGCGGATGTAATCGTCGGAGCCGGGTTGCTTGCCCTCCAGTCCCGCGGCGTATTCGGCCGGAAGCGACGCGGGGTCCAGGCGCTGCGACCCGAAATAGAAGGCGTCGGGCGCGAACACGACGTAGCCGCGCCGGGCCAGTTCGTCGCCGACGGTGCGCCCGCCATAGGTATTCTCGATGAGCTCCTGAAGCGCAGGCGGCGGGTCGTCCATGGCTACGACTTTCTCTTTCCCGAAGTAGTAGAAACCGCTGTGGTCATGCAGCGCCAAGATAGCCGGCGCGGGCGCGGTCAATCCGTCCGGGATGAGCAGGTAACCCTCGGTTTTCCGGCCTGGCGCAATGGAAATCCGCACGTGATGCCGCGTGTAGCCGTCCTTCGGGACGGACGCAAGCGTTTCGGCGTCCGGCGGCACGCCTGGCGGCGCGTAGGCGAGCAGCTCTGCCATCTTCGCGCGCCCCGCCTGACGCCACTGCTCGACATCCGGCCATGACCCGGACAAGAACGACAACGCGATGGGGCTGGACTGCGCATAGGCGTCCAGGAAGGGAAAATACGAACCCGTGTCGCTGGGCGACATGGTCTCGGGGTTGGCGTGCAGGGCAATGGGGATCATCAGGAACAAAGCGGTCGGCATGGCGGGCGCTCCTCACTCTCTCGCGCGTACTATACGCGACGGCGCGCCCCGTTTCGCAAGCGTCTGGCGTGAGATCAGCTTGTTTCCCGCCGCGGAAAACTGCATGATTCCCGCCAACTTCTAACGAGGACGCCGAAGATGGGAGTATACGTATTCGGCATGGCGGTGGCGTTTCTGGCGGGCATGATCCAGGGATGCGCGGGGTTCGGACTCGGTCTTGCAAGCGTGCCCTGTCTCATGCTGTTTGCCGCGCCCGCGGTTGTGGTCCCGACGGTGCTGGGCATGAGCATGGTCAACAGTTTCGTGACTGCGTTGCACGCGCAGCGGCATTTGTTGTGGCGGCTCGTGGGCATGCTGGCCCTGGGCAGCATCGCGGGCATACCGCTGGGCGTGTATGCGCTGCGCGTTATCGACCCGAACATAATGAGCATCGGCGTCGCGGTGTTGATTCTCCTCTTCGTGGCAGCGATGGCCACCGGTTGGACCCGCCCCCTGCGGCGCCCGCAGCGCGCGCTGTTGCCCCTTGGCTGCGTGTGCGGCATCCTCGCGGGCAGCACCTCGATGAGCGGGCCGCCGCTTATCCTGTTTCTTGCCAACCAGGACACGCCCAAGGACGTCTTCCGCGCCAACCTCATCAGCTATTTTTTCCTGGAAGGCGTCTTCACGCTCATGCTCTACCTGGCGTGGGGCATGTATACCCTTGAGGTTGCGCGCCTCACCGCGGCGCTGGTCCCGGCTGTGCTGCTCGGGACCACGGTGGGCATCCGGCTCTCGAAATACCTGCCCGAGGCTGTCTTCCGCCGCATTGTGCTTATCGGCCTCACGCTCATCGCCACCGTGCTCCTTGTCACCAGCCTGGGGGCCACACTCTGACAGGGCTGGGTCAAGCCCCGAGATATTCCCGCCGCCAGTGCTCGAAGAGCAGCAGCGCCCAGAGGTGCCAGGTGAGGTCGCGGCGGCCGGCGCGGTGGTCGGCTATCATCTGCTGGACGGGTTCGGGACGGAAGAAGCCGGTCCGGCGGAGCGTCTCCGGCGAGAGGTATTCCTCGACGAGCGGGCGCAGGCTGGTATTGAGCCAGACGCCCATGGGCGGGTTGAGCCCGGTCTTCTTGCGTTGCAGCACGTCTTCGGGCAGGCGGCCCCGCATGCACCGGCGCAGGAGCGATTTCGTGCGCATGCCTTTGATTTTCAGACTGGAGGGGATGCGCGCGAGCAATTCAATCAGACGCACGTCTGCGAGGGGCACGCGGGTTTCGAGGGCATGGGCCATGCTCATGCGGTCGCCGTATTGCAGAACGTTGTTCGGCAGGAACGAATGCAGGTCGATGTACATGGCGCGCGCGACTGGGTCGTCCGTATCCGCTTCGCGGGCCAGACGGTGGATGAACGCAAGCGCGTCATGGTCACCCACGGCCCGCCGCGTGCCGGGCGTGTAGAGGTCGCGGCGTTGTTCGGGGGTGTAGTAGCTGATCCAGGCGGCGTACATGCTCACGGGGTCAAGCAGGCTGCCCGCCGAGAATTCGCGGAGCCGCCGCGGCGCGTGGAAACCCCTTGTGCTCTCGGGCAGGCGCTGCACCAGCGGATTGATGAGCCAACGGCGCAGGAACGCCGGGATGCGCCGATACCGCTCGGCCATGGCCGCGCCCGCATAGCGCGGGTACCCGCCGAAGTTCTCGTCGCCGCCGTCGCCGGAAAGAACGACGGTGACGTGCTTTCGGACGAGCCCGCAGATCGCGTACGTGAGCAGCGCCGTGGGATTGCCGAATGGCTCGTCGAAGTGGCGGATGATGCGGGGCAGCAACTGCCTTGCGTCGGTTTCCGCGGTCAGTTCGCGGTGGGTGGTCCCGAAATGCCGCGCCATGCCGCGGGCTTCCACCGTCTCGTCGTATAGCCGCCCCTCCGGCCCGAATCCAATCGTGAACGTGTTCACGGGGGCGCTCGTCTGGCGCAGCATGTGGTGCACGATCGTGGCGGAATCGAGTCCGCCGCTGAGGAACGCGCCGAGCGGCACATCGGCGATCAGGTACTTGCCGATGACATCGTCTAGACATGCCGACACGGCCTCAAGCCACTCGTCTTCGGACCGGATTTCCTCACGAAACGCGGGCCGCCAATAGCGGCGCTCGGTCCATGCGCCGTCGCGCCACAGGGCGAGCGTGCCGGGCGGCAACTGGCGAATGTCCCTGAAAATAGTGCGGGGCGGCACCGTGTAGAGGTACGTGAGGTAATCGTCGAGCGCGGCGAAATCCAGGACGCGCGAGACGCCCGGGGCGGGCAGCAGCGCCTTAATCTCCGACCCGAAATAGAGCGCATCGGCGCACCGCGCGTAATAGAGCGGTTTTACGCCGATGTGGTCGCGGGCGAGCAGGAGTGTCTGCGTCCGGGTGTCCCACAGGGCAAAGGCGAACATGCCCTGCAACAGCGGGACGCACGCCTCGCCATGCGTTTCATAGGCCGCCAGGATGACTTCGGTGTCGGATTGCGTGTGGAATACGCGGCCGCGCGCTTCAAGGTCGCGGCGCAGTTCCTTGAAGTTGTAGATTTCGCCGTTGAATACGATCCAGGTGTTGCCCGACGTGCCGCACATGGGCTGATGCCCCGTGTCGAGGTCGATGATGCTGAGCCTGCGGTGTCCCAGCGATACCCGGCCGTCATTATAGAAACCCTCATCGTCCGGGCCGCGATGCGCGAGCGCGCGCGTCATGGTCTGGACCAGGGCCGGGTCGGGCCGTCCGGCTATGCCCGCAATGCCGCACATGACGTTATGGCCGCCGCTGCGGGCGTTGTGCGGCGCGATTGCGCGGCGGTCCGGGCAGGATGTCGGTCATGCGGCTCCTCACGGCGCGGTTCCGGTTCCGCGGGCGCTGTCCAATGCCGCGCGCGCGATGCGCGTGGCGCGCAGGCCATGCTGGGCCGTTACGCTCAACTCCGCCTCGCCGCGCACGGCCTGGATGAAGTTCTCGAGCAGGCCGCGCATGCCCTTGTCGACCGTTCTCTTGCGGACGCTCTTTCCGGGCAAGCCGGCGATGTCGACGCCATGGAAATCGTCAATGATGATGCCGCCGTTGCCGCCGTACCACTCGATGCGTTCCTTGGGCAAAGCGGGCGCGCCCACGCAGCAATAGAAGACGTTCGCGAGGGAACCGTCGGGATAGCGCAGCGTAACGCAGAGGTTGTCTTCCGCGATGGTGTCCGCCGAGTCCGCGTCGATGCGTTCCGCGGCTACGGACACGGGATCCGCGCCGAGGAACCAGCAGCACAGGTCGAAGAAATGGACCGCTTCGCCCACGATGCGGCCGCCGCCTTCGACGGGGTCGGTGGCCCAGTGCCCGAGCGGCAAGGGCCCGGCATTGCAGCGGTAGAGAATCATCTTGGGTCCGCGCGCGCGCGCCATGGCGGCCTTCGCCTGCGCCGCATAGGTCGAGAAGCGCCGGTTGAATCCCACGGTGAGCAACACGCCCGCGCGCGAAACGGCCTCGCACATCTCCTCGCAGTCGGGGACGGTCAACGCCATGGGCTTTTCAACAAGGATGTGCTTGCCCGCCGCGGCGGCGGCCAAGGCGATTTCCTTGTGCAGATTGTGGCGCGTGGCGATGACCACCGCCCGCACTTTGCGGTCATTCAGCACATCCGCGTAATCGGTGGTGCAATACTGCGCGCCGAACTTGTCGCCGGCCTGCTTGGCCACCGAGCCTTTCGCGTCCGCCACCGCCACAAGGCGGCAACCGGGAATTCGTGTCAGATTCGGCAGATGAAACCCCTGCGCGAGGTTGCCCGCGCCGATTACCGCCACGCCGATTTCGCCCGCGTCTTCCCGCGCGGCCCGCAGCGTGAACACCCGGCTGGGCGCTTGGACCGTTGCCGGCGCGTCGAGACCATAGCTGAGCAACGCGGCGACCGTGTTCGTGGCGGGGTCGAGCACGGCGTCGTAGGCTTCCTGCGCGGCATCGACGGGGCGCACTAAGGATATGAGCGGCTTGACGCGAAGTCTGCGATCCGCGATGAGACGCAGCGATTCCGCCATGTTCCGGCCTTCGGTCCAGCGCACGTAGCTGATGGGGTAATCGAGCCCTTTTTCCTCGTATTGCGCGTTGTACCGGCCCGGGCCGTAGGAGCAGGACAGCAGGAAATCGAGTTCCTTCGTGTACAGTGGTTCGCGCTGCAGTTCCATGCCCACGGCGCCGACGACGACCACGCGGCCTTTCTGCCGGCACAGGTCCAGCGCCTGATTGGTAACCCCGCTCTCCTTGGACGCCGCGCAGATGATGACCCCGTCCGCGCCGTAGCCGCCGGTCCAGTCGGCCGTCAGGTCCGGCAGTTCGCCGGGCGCGCAGACCGCGTCCGCGCCCAGTTCCTGCGCCAATGCGCGTTTCGCGGCGATCGGGTCGCAGCCGATGGCGCGGCAGCCTGCGGCGCGCACGATCTGGCAGGTCAGCTGTCCCACGAGGCCGAGGCCGAGCACCAGGAACGTCTCGCCCAGCGTGGTTTGCGCGCGGCGCACGCCCTGCATGGCAATCGCGCACAGTGCGACGAACGCCGCCTCGTCGAAATCCACGCCGTCGGGGATGGGCGTGAGCAGTTGATGCGGAACGGCGTTGTATTCGGCGTGCGAGGCGTAACCTACGCCCGCGCACGCGACCCGGTCGCCCACGCGCAGCCCGGGCGTGTCCGGTCCGGTCGCGGCAACGACGCCGGAAGTGCTATAGCCGGGCGCCTGAAACTCGAACAGCTTGTTCCTGATGACATCCAGCGTGCCCTTGACGCCGACGCTGGCCAGCTTTCGTTTCACCTTCTCGATGTTGAGCGGGTCGCGGGCCTTCTTGAGCACGTACGACGCAAGCCCGCCTTCCGACACGAACCCGGACTCCGTGCCGGAACTGATGAGCGAATGGCTGACACGGACCAGCGCCATGCCCGGCCCGATGGCGGGCGGCGGCACATCCAGCAGCTGGACTTTGCCGCCCTTCACCAAGACTTGTTTCATGTCTGGATTCCTTGTACCCGTGTTGGCGCGGGTATCCACCGGAAGACAGGGACATTATGGACCATAGGGACGGGGTGAAGGAATCGCGTCCCGGACAAACGCCGGCAATCGGACCCCGCCCGCTGCGTCTGCCCTGCCCATTTCCGGGTTTCGCCGGGCCATGGCGCGAGCCTAGACCGTAGCCGTGAACTCCGCGATGGCGTCGCCGATCTTCGCGGTCGAACTGCCTTTTTCCTTGATTTCTCTCGCGGACATGCCGGGGCACTTGTCCGACTGCAGAAAGGCGATAACGGCCCGCTCGATTGCCGCGCCCGCTTCCGTTTCGCCGAGATGCTCGAGCAGCATTTGCCCGGCGCAGATGCACGCTATCGGATTGATGACGCCCATGCCCGTGTATTTCGGCGCGCTGCCGCCGATGGGTTCGAACATCGACACCCCGTTGGGATTGATGTTGCCGCCCGCCGCGACGCCCATGCCGCCCTGGATCATGGCGCCGAGATCCGTGATGATGTCGCCGAACATGTTGCCCGTCACGATCACGTCGAACCACTCGGGGTTCTTCACCATCCACATGGTCGTGGCGTCGACGTGATAGTACTCGCGCTTGATGTCGGGAAAATCGCGCGCGCCCATTTCGTGGAAAGCGCGTTCCCACAGGTCGTAGACGTAGGTCAGCACGTTGGTCTTGCCGCACAGCGCCAGCGCGTTCTTCTTGTTCCGCTTGCGCGTGTATTCAAACGCGTACTGGAGGCAGCGGTCCACCTCGTTGCGCGTGTACACGCTGCACTGCATCGCCACCTCGTAAGGCGTGCCCTTGCGCTGCACGCCGCCGATGCCCGTGTACATGTCGGCGGAGTTCTCGCGGACCACGACGAAATCGATGTCTTCCGGGCCTTTGTCTTTCAAAGGGGTCTCGACGTTCGGATACAGCTTGACCGGGCGGAGGTTGATGTACTGGTCCAGCTCGAAGCGCACGCGCAGCAGGATGCCCTTCTCAAGAATGCCCGGTTTCACGTCCGGGTGGCCGATGGCGCCCAGGAAGATAGCGTCGTGCTGGCGCAATTCGTCCATGGCCGAATCTGGCAGCACTTCGCCCGTGGCCAGGTAGCGGTCACCGCCGAAATCGTACGGCGCCGTGTCGAAACGGAATCCAAACCGCGCCGCCGCGGCTTCGAGGACCTTCACGCCCTCGCGGAGCACTTCCGGGCCGGTGCCGTCGCCGGGCAACAGTGCTATCTTGTACTTCGCCATGGCGTAATCTCCATTGAAAATGGGGGAACGCAATCGTGGGCAGTATGAAGAGCGCACAATCCTATCACGGCGCGCG
>JAGMZX010000026.1:0-34474 GCA_018005585.1 Candidatus Hydrogenedentota bacterium
CCGCATATCACTGTTTCGAGGCGTTGGGACAGCGCATCCTCCTGAATATTTCGACCTCGCTCTTCTATTGTGTTAACAATGTGGTTTACGACATCGCATTGCTCGCGCGCGACGCCGGTTGGGAGCGGGCGCTGTCGCGTGTTCGGAAACAGTATCGGAAAGAAGACGTCGCGGACGCCGTCGCTTATCTCAAGAAGGAGGGGTTCCTTTCTCGGCCGGAGCAGGTCTCGGGGCCGCCGCGCCCGCGATTGCGTCCGCTAAGCACGCTGGAGTTGTGCGTGACGCACGCGTGCAATCTGGCCTGCCGCTACTGTTACGGGCGTCACGGCGGTGCGAATGGCGACGGCGGCGGGCCGCTCTACGGGAGCCGGGTGGCGCAGATGCCCGAGGAGACGGCGATCAAGGCCGTGGACCTGTTCTGGCCCGGTTCCGGCGGGCTGAGTGAACTCAACTTGACGTATTTCGGGGGCGAACCGTTCTTGAATCTCCTGTTGATGCGCGCGGTCGCGACGGGGCCGTGTGCCCGCGCGGGTCACGGCGGCGCGCGGACGCGTCGACAACCTCGCGGTATTCCAGCACCTTGTAGACAGCGGGTTTTCGTCTGTGCACATCGAGCCTGCCCTGGGCGGCAGGAAGCGAGACGAACCCCGGAACTGGTAAGCCGCGTTGCCGGAAATGACGGAGCCCCGGGAAGCACTGGGAACAGCGGCGCTTCCCGAGGGCGAGGCTTGGGCGGCGGGCTACTCGACCAACGAGACCGGGGGCACGCGCACGGGCGTGCTGCTGCACTGCGTCGCCGGCGCATGGCAAGCCGTCGCCATGCCGGCAGTGAGCGCAAACTGGTATCTCGAATCTGTCAGTTTCCCCATGGCGAATGAAGGTTGGGCGGCGGGCGTTGACCTTGCCAACGGCCGCGGCGTCGTGTTGCACTACAAAGACGGTGCGTGGGCCGTTGACGCCATTCCCGCGCCTGATAGCGGCAATTGGACCCTCTCGGGGGTATCGATGGCGAGTGCGACAAGCGGCTGGGCGATTGGTTACGATAACGAGCGCGCAACGATGTTGTTGTATGAATACGCGCCTTGATGGGCGCGGCGCCATGGGCTGGCTGGCGGCGGCACGGAGGTATCGAGATGAAGCACCAGGGGACGTTCTCGGTTTTTGTGGTCCTGCTTTGCGGACTGAACGCGTTTGCGGGGGAACCGCTCTACAACGGCATCGAATTGCCCGATGCGTGGCCGCCGCGGGACCGCGAGCTGTCGCGCGAGCCGATGCCGGTCCCGTATTTGGACGCGCCGCCCGCGGTCGTCCCGATCGACGTGGGGCGGCAATTATTTGTGGACGATTTCCTGGTCGCGGAGACGACGCTCCGGCGCACATACCACAAGACGCAGTGGCATCCCGTGAATCCGGTGCTGGCGCCGGACCGAGCCTGGGAGGTCACGGAACAGTCGCAAGAACACCCTGCGCCGACGGCTATGGTGTTCAGCGATGGCGTGTGGCATGACCCGCAGGACCGCCTCTTCAAGATGTGGTACATGGCGGGCTATTGCACGGGCACGGCTTACGCCACGTCGCAGGACGGAATTCACTGGGAAAAGCCGGAGCTGGGCGTCGTGCCGGGTACGAACGTGGTCCATACCGCGCTGCGCGATTCGTCGACCGTGTGGCTCGACTTGGCGGAGCCGGACCCTGCGCGCCGCTACAAGATGTTTGTCTATCTCAAGCCGTGGGAGCGCCGCGCCATGGCGGTCTACTTTTCCGGCGACGGCATCCACTGGACCGATGCCGTGACCATGAGCGGGCCGCTGGGCGACCGCAGCACCGTGTTTTACAACCCGTTCCGGCAAGTCTGGGTCTACGGCATCCGCGACTACCAGGCGGGCGGCGTGGGCCGGTTCCGGCGTTACTGGGAAGGCGCGGACGTTATCGAGGCGGCGCACTGGCAGGAAGGCCAGGCGCCGTTCTGGGTCGGCGCGGACCGGCTCGACCCGCCCCGCGCGGACCTGCAAACGCCGTGCGAGTTGTACAACCTCGATGCGGTTGCCTACGAGAGTCTGCTGCTCGGTCTGTTCAGCATCTGGCGGGGCCAGCCCGGCGACCGCGCGAAACCCAATGAGATTTGCATCGGTTTCAGCCGGGACGGGTTCCACTGGCAGCGGCCCATGCGCGAGGCGTTCATTCCCGTGTCCGAGCGCGCGGGCGATTGGAACTGGGGCAACGTGCAGTCCGCGGGCGGCTGCTGCCTTGTCTGCGGCGACCAGCTTTACTTCTACGTGAGCGGGCGCAAAGGCGCGCCCGGTTCACCCGCGTCCGGCGTGTGCAGCACGGGGCTGGCCGTCCTGCGCCGCGACGGGTTCGCCTCGATGGACGCGGACGCAACGGGCGGCACGCTGACGACGCGACCGGTCGAGTTTCAGGGATCGCATCTGTTCGTGAACGCAGCGGTGGCGGGCGAATTGCGCGTTGCCGTGCTCGATGAACAGGGCGCGGTTCTGCCCGGGTATGAAGCGGAGCAATGCATGTCGCTGCAGGGTGACACCGTGACGGGGCACATCCGCTGGAACGGTGTCGAGAACCTCGCTTCGCTCGCGGGGCGGCCCGTGCGGTTCCGGTTCCAACTGCGCGACGGGCAACTGTACGCGTTCTGGGTGAGCCCCGGCGCCTCCGGCGCGAGCCACGGTTACGTCGCCGCGGGCGGCCCCGGTTTCACCGGTCCCACCGACACCGTGGGTGGCGTCGCGTTTGCTCCGAATTGACTTCGCGCTTCCTGCCGCCGTCTCCGTTGACCGCAGTCCAAGGGGTGCTGCCGGCAGCTATTCGCACGCGGGGCGGGGCTCTGCTAGAATCCGGTGCAATCAAGGATTTCTCGCTCAGGCGGGGGTGTTTCGTCATGACTTCACGAGAACGGGTCGAAACCGCATTGAACCACCGGGAGCCGGACCGCGTGCCGCTGGACCTCGGCGCGAGCGCGGTAACGGGCATGCACGCGAGTTCGGTGTATCTGCTGCGGCAGGCGCTGGGCCTCGACGCGCCGGGCACGCCGGTAAAAGTAGTCGAGCCGTACCAGATGCTTGGCGAGATCGCGCCGGACCTCATGGAGGCGCTGGGCGTGGACGTCGTCGGCCTGGGCGGGCCACGCACGCTGTTCGGTTTCGAAAACAAAAACTGGAAACCGTGGACGATATTTGATGGGACGCCCGTGCTCGTGCCCGAGGGCTTCAACACGGATCCGGAGCCGAACGGGGACATCCTGATGTATCCGGAGGGCGACAAATCCGCGCCTCCGAGCGGGCGCATGCCGAAAGGCGGCTTCTATTTCGACACGATTGTGCGCCAGCCGCCCGTGGATGACACAACGCTCGACCCGGAGGACAATCTGCAGGAGTTTGGGCCCATTTCGGACTACGACCTGGAGCATTTCCGGCGCGAGGCGGAGCGGTTGCACGCCACGGGCCGCGCGATTCTCGCGAATTTTGGCGGCGCGGCTTTTGGCGATATCGCGCTCGTGCCCGCGCCGTGGCTGAAGCATCCGCGCGGCGTCCGCGACATCGCGGAATGGTATACGAGCACGTTGGCGCGGCGCGACTACGTGTGGCGGGTCTTTGAGCGGCAATGCGAAATCACGCTGGCGAACTGGGAGCGTATCCGGCAGGCGGTGGGCGACAAAGTGACCGCGGTGTTCGTCACGGGCACCGATTTTGGTGCGCAGCACGGTCCGTTCATCTCGCCGGGTGCCTACCGCGACCTGTACAAGCCGTTTCACCGCATGGTGAACGACTGGATGCACAAGAACACGGCGTGGAAGTCGTTCATTCATTCGTGCGGCTCCGTGCGCGCGTTTCTGGACGATTTCATCGACGCCGGCTTCGATATTCTGAATCCCGTGCAGTGTTCGGCGGCAGGCATGGCCGCGCCGGAGCTGAAAGCGCAGTACGGCAACCGGATTTCGTTCTGGGGCGGCGGCGTAAACACGCAGAAGACGCTCCCGTTCGGCACGCCCGCGGAAGTGCGCGCGGAAGTGCGGGAGCGGATACGCATATTCGGGCGTGGGGGCGGGTTCGTATTCAACACGATTCACAACGTGCAGGCGCGGGTCCCGCAAGAGAACTTGGCGGCGCTGTACGAGACGGTGCGGGAATGCGGGGCTTATCCGCATACATGATCCGCGATTCCCGCTCGCAAGAGGCTTTGGTCCTGCGGCAAACACCGGTCTAGCGGCAATTCCGGGCGCGCATTCAGAAAGGAGCGACAGGCGTTGCGCCTTCCCATAGTTTCAGTCGTCCACGAACTCGCCCCGCCGGGGCGCAAGTTCCTGTTCTTCAGTTTCTTCAACGTGATTTCGTGGCAGTGTGTCGTCGGTCCCGCGATGATCCTGTTCGCGCGGAAGCTCGACATGCCCGCCTCGTGGGTGGGGTTCCTGATCTCGTTCCTGCCGCTGACCATGATCATCGTGCTGTTCACGGTGCCGCTTGTGACGCGGCTCGGCCCGAAGCATGTAATGCTGCGCGGCTGGTTGTCGCGTAATGTGATCATGTCGCTGGTGTTTCTCATGCCGCTGGCGGTGAGGTTCTGGGGCCAGCGCGCGGGCTGGTACGTGCTGATCGTCGCTACGCTCGGATTCTGCATCGTGCGCGCGATTGCCGTCGGCGGTTGGTTCCCCTGGCTGCACGAGGTGTTGTCCGAGGACGAGCGCGGCTCGTTCTTCAGCGCGGAGGCGACGGTCGTGCAGGCGGTCAACGTGGCGATTGTCCTGTCGCAGAGCGTCGTATTGAGCGGCAATCCCGGCATGGGCCGTTTTCTGAGCATCTACGCCGTCGGCATTCTGGCGGGCCTGTTCAGCCTCTACTACATGAAGCGTATTCCGGGGGGCGGCCCGCCCGAAACCGACGAACAGGAAGTGAGCGGCTGGCAGGCGTACCGGCTGGTGTTCCGCAACCGGCACTACGTCGCCTTCATTCTTACCGGCATCTACTGCTTCTCGTGCCTGGCCTGGTTCGGTTCGGCGCTGGTGCTGTACATGCGCGATGCGTTGCAGCTTCCGTCCATGGCCATCATGGCGGTGATGGCGGCGGGCAGCGCGGGCATCCTGCTCACCATCCGGTCCTGGGGCCGGTTCGCGGACCATAGCGGCAGCAGCACCGCCATGGCGCTGAGCCTTATCGGACATTCGCTGGCGGCGCTCGGCTTTCTTCTCCTCCGGCCCGGCGCGCCGTGGACGAACTACCTGCTCGCGCCCGTGGTGTGCATCATTTCGCTGTTCAATGCCGCGTGCTGGACAGCGGGGCACAGGGCGATGCTGAATTTCGTTCGGGAAGAAGGGCGCGTCGCCTACACGAACATCTGGATCATCAGCACGTCCGCGGCGCTCGGGTTTACGCCTATCATCGTCGGGTTCGTGATTGACCATTGGCATCTCGACGGGTTCCGCTTCTGTTTCACGCTCTCGGGCCTGGCGGGATTCGCCGGGGCCGTTGGCTGCCGCCTCTTCGTCACGGACGGGCCCCCGTTCACGCGGCCCCTGCGCGACCTCTTGAATCCGGGCCTGCCCGTGCGCACGCTCGCGCGCATCGCATGGATCACCGCCGGATTGCACCCCAGTAACCGCGAACGCGGCATGTAGAGGCTGTCCCGCGCTGCGCGTCCTTCGTTGCGCCACTGACTGCGGTGCTTTATTCTGATGCGCGCAACAGCGGAGGGATCTCGCCGTGAAACAGCATGCCTGCTTTCTTGCGTTTGGTCTGTTCCTGGCCGCCATGGGCGCGGCTGCGCAGTCCGTCGCGGCGCAACCCGTCATCGTGACGGCGGAAAATGCGTCCGCGCTGGAGCGATTTGCCGCACTCGAAGTACGGCGCTACGTGTATCTGCGCACAGGCGCGCTGCTGTCCGTAACCGCGGTATTACCCGATGGGGACGCCCTGATTGCAGCGCGCAAGGACTCGCCGCCCGCGCAGGCGCTTCGGGACGCCGCGGCGGCGCTCGATGCGCAGTCGTTCCTTCTCAAGACCGTCGACGCGCCGGAAGGCAGGCGGCTCTATCTTGTCGGCGGCAGCGACACAGCGTTGCTGTACGCGGCGTACCGGTTCGCGGAGCTGCTGGGCGTGCGCTTCTATCTGCATGGCGACGAGATGCCGGACGCGCAGGTCGCGCTTGAACTCCCGCAAGTGGACGAAACGCGCGCGCCGCTGTTCGAGTTGCGAGGCATACAGCCATTCCACGATTTTCCCGAGGGGCCCGACTGGTGGAACCCGGAGGATTACAAGGCGATCCTCGCGCAGCTTCCCAAACTGGGCATGAATTTCTTCGGCCTGCACACGTATCCGGAGGACCGGCCCGCCGCCGAGCCGACAGTCTGGATCGGCCGCCCGTCTGACGTCGCGCAGGACGGCACCGTGACCTTCGCCTACTCCGCAATCTGGTACAACACCGTGTTGCCCGTAGGCTGGGGGTTTCAGGCGAAAAAGACAAGCGACTACGCCTGCGGCGCGGCCGCATTGTTCGACCGCGACGATTACGGCTCGGAGGTGATGCGTGGACTGACTCCGCGGCCCGAGACGCCGGAGCAATGCATCGAGCTGTTCGCGCGCGCGGGCGCGATGTTCGAAGACTGCTTTTCCTTTGCGCGGACGCTGGGGATCAAGACGTGCATCGGCACGGAAGCCCCGCTGCTCGCGCCCCGAAAGGTGGCCGAACGGTTCGGCCCCGGCGGCCCGGGACTGCGCGCAGAGGGCGGCAAGCCCGCGCACTTTTCCGCGGCCATCGCGGGCACGGATGACGACGCACTGTATCAGTCGGTGCGCTACGACCTCGAGGCCTACCGTTGCGATGTGCCCGAGGGCACATACGACGTCAGGCTTCATTTCGTCGAGCCGGCGTATGCGACGGCAGGCGCGCGGGTGTTCGGCGTGCGCATCGAAGGGCAGCAGGTCATCACGTCGCTCGATGTGTTCGCGCGCGTGGGACAGAATCACGCGCTCGATTTTGCCTTCGACGACGTGACGGTCACGGACGGCCGCCTCGACATCGAGTTCACGCGAGAAACGGAGTATCCGTGCATCGCCGCAGTAGCGGTGGAAGGCGCGGGAGTCACCCGCAAGGTGAACTGCTGCGGCCCGGCGTACAAGGATTATGGGGGCGAAGACCCCTCGTCGCTGACGCGGGAACAGGTCGCCCTGCTGTACGAAGGCATGTTCACGCGCATCATGCGCACGCATCCGCTCGATTACTACTGGTTCTGGACGCCCGAGAACTGGACCTGGGAGGATGTGCCGGAGGCACAGGTCGAAACGGCGGTCAACGACATCCGCATCGCGCATGAAACGGCGCAGCGCCTCGGCGCGCCCTTCCAGCTGGCCACGTGCGGGTGGGTGCTCGGCCCGCAGTATGACAGGGCCCACCTCGCGGCGGCGCTGCCGCCGGACATGGCAGTAAGCTGCATCAACCGCCAGGTGGGCCACGAACCGGTCGAGCCCGGCTTCGCTGACGTGCAGGGCCGCGGAAAATGGGCTATTCCGTGGCTGGAGGACGACCCGGCGATGACGTCGCCGCAGTTGTGGGTGGGACGCATGCGCCGGGATGCGCGCGATGCGCTGTGCTACGGCTGCAACGGACTCATGGGCATCCACTGGCGCACGCGCATCCTCGGGCCGAACGTGGCCGCTCTCGCGCAGGCCGCGTGGGACCAGAGCGGCTGGAGTGGCGCGTCCCTGCGGGAATTGGCGCCGGCGGGCGGCGCCGCGGGCGGGAAGCGGCAGTCGCATTTCCCCGCGGACGACTTCTACCAGGATTGGGCGCGAATTTCATTTGGTCCCGAAGTTTCGGACGAAGCCGCGCGCATCTTCGCCAAAATGGACGGATGCCTGCCGCGGCCTTCGGACTGGATAGGCGGCCCCGGCGGCTACGCGCCCGACAAGACGCCCTGGGAACAGGCAAAACAAGCTTACGCGTTCGTCGACGAATTCGCGGCGCTGCGCTCCCAGGTGTCCGGAGCGGGCCAACTCGAACGGTTCGACTACTGGCTGCACACGTTCGAATTCCTGCGCGCGACGGGTGAGATGCGCTGCCGCTGGCACGAATTAAATGCCGCGCTCGAACGCGCGCAAGCGGAAAAGGACACTGAGAAGCAGCAGCGTGCCGCGCGCGAGGAAGCGCTGCCCCGGCGCGCAGCGCTGGTCCGCGCGGTCGCGAGCGCTTATGAGCATCTGCTGGCCGCCGCGAGCACGAGCGGCGAACTCGGTACGGTCTGCAATATTGAACAACACACGTTTCCGGCCATGATCGACGCGACCGGCGCGGCGCTGGCGGCGCTGTTGGGCGAAGCGCCCGAGCCGGCGCGACTGCCCGGGCAATACGGCGGCGCGCCGCGCCTCGTTGTGCTGACCCGGCGCACGTCGCTCGAGCCGCGCGAAGCGCTGCAGGTGAAAGCGGTGATGCTCGACCGCGCACCCGCGCTGGCCGCCACGCTGTACTGGCGCCCCTTGGGTGAGGGTGCATTCCAGGCGGTTCCGATGACAGGCGCGGGGAGAAACACGCTTGCGGCCCGGCTCGACGCCGCGCAGATCGCGCCGGCGGGAATCGAGTATTACATCGAGGCGCAGACGGCGGACCAGACGCGCGCGCGCTGGCCCGCAACGGCGCCCGCGTTGAATCAGACCGTGGTCCCGATGCCGGAGTGAGGCGTGGGTCCGGCGCATGGCGAGGAGTCCCCGCGTTCAGCGGCCCGTGTGGCCGAAACCGCCTGCGCCGCGCCCGGTGCCGTCGAGTTCGTCGACGAGTCTCCAGCGCGCGTGCGTGACTGGCGCGATGACCATTTGCGCAATCCGCTCACCCCGGCGGATGGTAAACGTCTCTTCGCCGTGATTGATAAGGATGATCTTGACCTCGCCCCGGTAATCCGCGTCGATGGTGCCCGGCGTATTGACCATCGAAATGCCGTGCTGAATCGCAAGGCCGCTCCGGGGGCGGATCTGCGCCTCGTAGCCGGGCGGCAGCGCAATGCGCAGTCCCGTAGGTACGAGCGCGCGCCGGCCGGGCGCGAGCGCGCACGGCTCTGTGACCGCGGCGCGCAGGTCCATGCCGGCAGCGTGTTGCGTGGCGTACGCGGGCAACGGGATGTCTTCGCAGCCCGGTTCGCGCGCAATGCAGACGACGAGGTCTTCGGGGTTCATAGCGGCACGGTGGCTCCAGGCCGCGCGTCGCCGGGGCCGAGCACCAGCAACGCGCAATGTTCGGGTGTGAACGTGCGCTGCGCGAAACCGCGCACGTCTTCCGGGCTTACCGTGTCGATCGCGGCGATGATCTCGTCGACGGACAGGATGCGGCCGTAGTAGAGCATTGATTTCGCCATGCGCGACATGCGCGTGAACGTGCTTTCGAGCGCCATCAGGATGTTGCCCTTGATCTGCTCGCGGTTCGAGTCGAGTTCGTCTTCCGGCACGGGCGCCTCGCGCAAGCCGCGCATCTCCTCACAGACGAGTTCGAGCGTGCGCGCGAGGTTCGGCGGCGCGACGGCGGCGTAGATGCCGAACATCCCCGCCGTGAGATAGGACGATTGATAGCTGTAAATCGAGTACGCGAGGCCTTCCTGTTCGCGGATGCGCTCGAACAGACGCGACGTCGAGCCGCCGCCAAGCGTGCTGCTCAGCAGCTCGCATGTGTAACGTTCCTGGTTCGCCGCGCACGCGCCCGGAAAACCGAAGCAGACGTGCGACTGCGTGATGTCGCGCTCGACCTGAAGGATGCCGCCGTGAAAGCGTGGCGGATGGGATAGCTCCGGCGTCGTGTCCGACGCCATTTCACCGAATTCGTGGATAATCTGCTCGAGGACGGCCTGCTCATCGAAATTGCCCGCCACGGACACCACCATGTTCTGTGGGCAATACCATGTTCGGTGAAAGGCGCGCGCGTCTTCGAGCGTGAGGGCCGCGACCGATTCTTTGCTGCCGAAGACGGGCCGGCCCATGGGGTGGCCGGGCCAATGCTGCGCGGCGAGCAGGTCGTGCGCGTGCTCGTCCGGCGTGTCTTCCACGGAAGCGATCTCTTCGAGAATGACGTTGCGCTCCTTTTCGAGGTCGAGGAACTGCGAGTTCAACACCACGTCGGCCAGCACGTCGAGGCCCTTGTGCACGTCCTTCGCCAGCATTTTTACATAGACGCACGTGTATTCCCGCGAAGTAAACGCGTTGAACTGGCCGCCCCGGCCCTCGATCTCCTGCATCAATTCGTGGGCGGTTCGCTTCGCCGTGCCCTTGAACATCAAGTGTTCGAGCAGGTGTGCCAGTCCCGCTTCCCGGTCGGATTCATTCGCCGACCCCGTTTTCACCCAAACCCCGGCGGAAAACGTGTGCAGGTAGGGCAGCCGTTCGAGCGTAATCGTCAAGCCGTTCGGGAGGCGGTGCAGGAGCACGGCTTCTTGCGCGTGTGTCGTTGCCACGGAATAACCTCGTATGCGTTCGCCAGGGAGCGCCAATTTCGTTCATACGTCAGGCTTGAGCTTGTCTTGGCGAACAATCTGAAGAATGAAGGATGAAAGAACGCTCCGCGGAGCATTGCCCCGCGGAGCGCCGGGAACTACTACCGGTATCCGCCGCCGCGTCCGCCGGAGCCGCCGCGCCCGCCGCGCCCGCCGCGCCCGCCGCCGTGGCCCTGGTCGTCGCCGCGCCCGCCGGAACGGGGCCGGCGATGCGGGTCGCGACGCGGCGCGCCCTGGTGGTCGGGCCCGAGCCGCTGCACGCCGCTCGGGTCGACGCGGCCCAGTTCGATGTCCGCTTTCAGTTTCGAGAGGTTGATGCGGCCCATGCGGTCGATCTCGACGACCTTCACGTCGACCTCGTCGCCCACGTCCACGACGTCGGTGACTTCGCGCACATGTCCGGGGGCCAGTTCAGAGATGTGGATCAGGCCCTCCTTGTTGCTCATGATGCGGCAGAATGCGCCGAAATTCATGATGCGCGTGATGGTGCCGTGGTAGATCTTGTCGACCTCGACGTCCGCGACGATCTCCTGGATCATGTCGATGGCGGCCTGGGCACTGGCCTGGTCGACCGCCGCGACGTTGATGGTGCCGTCGTCCTCGATGTCGATTTCGGCGCCGGTCTGCGCCTGGATGGCGCGGACGACCTTGCCGCCGGGCCCGATGACGTCGCGGATTTTCTCGACGTCTATGCGAATCTGGTAGATGCGCGGCGCGTAGGGCGAGAGGTCGGGCCGCGGCTCGGCGAGCACTTCCGCCATCTTGCCGAGGATGTATTCGCGGCCGTCTTTCGCCTGGAGCAGCGCCTGGTACATCACGTCGCGCGAGATGCCCTTGATCTTGGTGTCCATCTGGAACGCGGTGATGCCCTTGCGCGTGCCGCAGACCTTGAAGTCCATGTCGCCCAAGTGGTCCTCGTCGCCGAGGATGTCGCTGAGCACGCGCACTTCCTCGCTTTCCTTGATCAGGCCCATGGCGATGCCGGCGACGGCGGCCTGAATCTGCACGCCCGCGTCCATGAGGCTCAGGCTGCTGCCGCACACGGTGGCCATCGAGCTTGAGCCGTTGCTCTCGGTGATGTCCGAGACCACACGGACCGTGTAGGGGAAGTCGTTCATGTCAGGCTCTTCTTCCGTCCCGAAGGGAAGGACGCTCTCGATAGCGCGCTCGGCCAGCTTGCCGTGGCCGATCTCGCGGCGGCCCGGGCCGGAAATGCGGCGCACTTCGCCGACGGACCACGGCGGGAAGTTGTAGTGCAGGAAGAACCTGCGGAAGAAGTCGCCGGTGAGTTCGTCCATCCGCTGTTCGTCGCGGCTGGTGCCCAGGGTGGTGGTGACCAGTGCCTGGGTTTCGCCGCGGGTGAACAGGGCCGAGCCATGCGCGCGGGGAAGCACGCCGACCTCGATTTCGATGGGCCGGATGTCGGCGAGGCCGCGCCCGTCGATGCGCGTGTTGGTCTCGACCACCAGGCGGCGCATTTGCTGCTTGAACAGGTTGTCGAACGCGTCGCGGACGTCGCCCGCGCGCTGCTCGAACAGCTCCGCGCCGTACTTTTCGGCGAGCGCGGTCTTGACCTCTTCTTTCAGCGCGTCGATGGCGTCGTGCCGCGCCTGTTTCTGCACGGTGCGCAGCGCCTCGGCCAGCCGGTCCTTCGCGATAGCCGCGACGTCGGCTGCGACCTCCTCGTTTGTCTGCGGCGTTTCGTAAGGCATCTTTTCGACGCCGCAGCGGCGGCGCAGTTCCTCGATGCCTTCGATAATCGTCTTGATGTTGCGGTGCCCGAATTCGATGGCGCCGAGCATGACCTCTTCGGAGACTTCTCGGGCGGAGCCTTCGACCATGGTGATGGCGTCGCGCGTGCCCGCCATGACCACGTCAATCTCGCTGACTTCCATGTCCTCCATCGTCGGGTCCACGATGAACTCGCCGTTGATCAGGCCGACGCGCACCGCGCCGATGGGCTCGAGCAACGGAATCTTCGAGATGTGCAGGGCGGCCGAAGCCGCGTTGATCGAAATGACATCCGGGTCGTTGACGTTGTCCGCCGACAGCACGGTCTGACAGACCTGCAGTTCGTTGCAGAATCCCTTTGGAAACAGGGGCCGCAGCGGCCGGTCGGTCAGCCGGCACACGAGGATTTCCCGTTCCGAGGGACGGGCCTCGCGCCTGAAAAAGTTGCCCGGGATCTGCCCTACGCTGTAGAATTTTTCCCGGTAATCCACCGTGAGGGGGAAGAAATCCTGCCCGGGCTTGGCCTCGGGCGCGACGCATACGGCCGAGAGCACCATGGTCTCGCCGATGCGGCAGATGACGGCGCCGTGCGCCTGTTTTGCGATGCGGCCGGTCTCAAAATCGAGTTGCCGATCGCCTACGGTTACGGTAAGACGTTCCACTGACAATGTTCCTTACTCCTTCTTCCTTCTCCGTGGAACGTCTCCCGCCGCGTCCCACATTTTCTTGTTCGTTTCACTTCTCCACACATTCTTCCGGTACTTCTTTCGTCTTGCAGGATGGCCCGGCCTGCGCGCGGTGGTCCCGCACCCAATCCAGGCGGGAGAAAAATCAAGGGAGGGACGGCGCCTTGGCCGCCCCTCCACGCAGGCGTCACTTTCTCAGGCCCAGTTCCTGAATCAGGCCGCGGTAGCGTTCCAGGTCATTACGGCGCAGGTAGTTCAAGAGATTGCGCCGCTTGCCGACCATCTTGAGCAGCCCGATGCGGCCGGCGTGGTCCTTCTTATGGACCTTGAAATGCTCCGTGAGCTGGTTGATCCGTTCCGTCAACAGCGCGATCTGCACTTCCGCGGAGCCGGTGTCCGCCTCGCTCTTCCCGTGCTTGCTGATGACCTCCTTCTTCCGTTCCTTCGTCAATGGCATTGTCGTGTCCTTTCGCCCTGCGCCCAGACCGCCGCACGCTTCTTGCCTGCGTCCGAGCCGCGGGTCCTTTTTCCTGCCGCCGGGCAGCCGGTCAATTGTCCGTAAGCGCGGCTACACCCGGCAACGTTTTTCCTTCCAGCATTTCCAGGGAGGCGCCGCCGCCCGTGGAAACATGTGACATCTTCCCGGCCAATCCGAAATGCTCGACCGCGCTGGCCGAATCGCCGCCGCCGATGATACTGGTGGTATTGGCCGCGGCGAGCGCCTCGGCAAGCGCCTGCGTGCCCCGGCTGAACGGACGCATTTCGTAGACGCCGACCGGGCCGTTCCACACGACCATCTTCGATTTCTTGACCGCGGCGATGAAGTTTTCCGTCGTTTTCGGCCCAATATCGAGGCCCTGCCAGCCGCGCTCGATGCCATCGGCCGGGACTACCTTGACGTTGGCGTCCTCCGAGAACGCGTCCGCCAAGACGATGTCCACCGGCAGGTGCAGGGGCACGCCGCGGCTCTTCGCCTTGGCCAGGGCGCCGCGGGCGGCTTCGAGGCCTTCTTCATCGAGCAGCGAGTCGCCAATCTCGAGCCCTTGTGCCTTGAAGAAGGTGTAAGTCATGCCGCCGCCGATCAGGAGCACGTCGACGAGATTCAACAGATTGTCGATCACTTCGATCTTGCCTTGGACCTTGGCGCCGCCCAGAATCGCCACGAGCGGGCGGTCCGGGTTGTGCAACACCTTCGAAAAGAACTCAATTTCCTTCGCGGCCAGAAAACCCGCCGCGCACGGCGAGATGAACTCGGTCACGCCCACCGTGGATGCATGCGCCCGGTGCATCGTGCCGAACGCGTCGCTCACGTAGACATCGCCGAGCCGCGCCAGCGCCTTGGAAAGCTCTGGGTCGTTCGCCTCTTCGCGCGGGTCGAAGCGCGTGTTCTCGAGCAGGATGATATCGCCCGGCTGCATGGCGGCCACCGCGGTTTCCACCTCAGGACCGACCAGCTGGTCGAGTTTCTTCACGTTGCCACCAACCAGTTCGTGCAACCGGTCCGCGACCGGGTCCATTTTCAGCAGAGCCAGCTTGGCCGCGTCGCCCTTAGCCTTCTTTGGGCGGCCCAGATGCGACATAAGGACGAGTTTTCCGCCATGCTCGCGCACGTACTGGATGCTCGGCAACGCCGCGCGGATGCGCGTGTCGTCGCGCACGGAACCATCGTCTTGCTGGGGGACGTTGAAGTCCACGCGCATGAGCACGCGCTTCCCTTGGACATCCAGGCCGGTGATGCTCAGCTTGTTCATGGACTATCGCCTTTCCGTTCGAGGCCGGGGCTCACTTCTTCGCCATCTTCCGGAGCAGGTCGACGCAACGATTCGAGTAGCCGAATTCGTTGTCGTACCAGGAGACGACTTTCGCGAAGTTCTCGCCCATGACCATCGTGGACAGCGCGTCGAAGACGCTCGAATGCGGGTTGCGGATGACGTCGGAAGACACGATCGGGTCCGGACAATACTCGAGGATGCCCTTCAATTCGCCGTCCGCCGCCGCCTTCATGGCCGCGTTGATGCTGTCCTTGGTCACCGGCTTCTCGAACTCGGCGACCAGGTCCACGACGGAGCCGTCAATGACCGGAACGCGCATGGCCATGCCATCCAGTTTGCCAGCCAGCGAAGGAAGCACCTTTCCGACGGCGCGGGCCGCGCCGGTCGTGGTCGGGATGATAGCGTTCGCCGCGGCGCGGGCGCGGCGGAGGTCCTTGTGCGGCATGTCGAGCACGTGCTGGTCGTTCGTGTACGCGTGCACGGTGGTCATGAACCCGCGCTTGATGCCGAAGGTGGCATGCAGGACCTTCGCCATGGGCGCGAGGCAGTTCGTCGTGCAACTTGCGTTCGACACGACGGTGTCGCTGGCCTTCAGGGTGTGATCGTTCACGCCCATGACGATGATGGCGTCCACGGCATCCTTTGGCGGCACGGTCAACAGCACCTTGCTCGCGCCCGCCTTGCCCTTTTCAGGACGCTCGACGTGCTGCATGCAGTCACCCTTTGTCGTGAACTTGCCCGTGGATTCGAGCACCAGTTCCACGCCGTCGTCCCCCCACGGCAATTCGAGGGGGTCCTTGGTCGCCGTGACCTTGACCGTCTTGCCGTCGACGATGATCGCATTTTCCGTGTGTGATACGGCCGCCTTGTACACGCCAAAAACGCTGTCATATTTCAAAAGATGGGCCAGCGTCTTCGCGTTCGTCAAGTCATTAATGGAGACCACCTCAAAATCAGGTGCGTCCATCAGCAGCTTGAACACGGCGCGACCAATCCGACCGAATCCGTTGATGCCTACCTTCGTTGCCATGGTTCGTACTTCCTTTCTTCTGCGTTGCGCCCATATTGCTCAGACGCCGCCGGGGACCCCGTCCCTTGCGTACACTTCGTACAGCGGCCTGAATAAAACTGGTCCAGAAAACGAGAGAAAAACACGAACAGAAATCAGACAGGGGCATTCTTACCCCCACTCCGGCGAGTCTTCCAGGATGGCCGGACTCGCCTTCACCCCACACTGTTTACAGGGGTGCTGTCTCATGCTTTCTATTGGGCGGAAGTATCGCATACGCGCGGCGGACAAGTCAAACGCCCCTCGCCGCTGCTGGCCGCGAATTCCTCTGGAAGCAGGCGCTTGCCACCCACGACGGAAAAATGGGCAACCCGCAGGAACCTCGAAAAGCTCGTGCCCGGCGTCACGGGACGTGCTGGCTGCAGACTGCGGCTATCCCGTTTATCCGGGTGCGCTGTCCGGCCCTTTGACTGACGCATAATGCCGCGATATCCCCAGGATATTGTGGAACCGGTCGAAACTCAGATGAGGCGCGCTAGGCGTTCCTGCCCGATATAAGGCGCGCCGTCATTGGAATGCGTTACCATAAGTCATTGCCCTAGCGTCACTTATGAGATAGCCTGTTTTCGGCATGGTCTATGCTCATCTTTCTTCATGCGAAACCGTGTGGCAACCCTGGTCTGCATGATTGCCGCGGTGGTCCTGCCGCGGAATTTGGCGGCAGCGCCGGTGGTTGACGCGCCCGCGACGGCCGGTACGGCGCGACTCGACGAAATGCTGGAATTAGATGTTGTCGTGCGATGGGCGGGCCCTGTGGACGCATTTGTTGTGTTGCCCCTGAAACGCGAGGAGATGGACTGGGGCGACCTGGAAGTGGCGCGGACTTCCGCGCGGGCCTTGGGCGGCGAAACGGTAGTTACGCAGACGCTGCGGGTCAAGCCCAAGAAGGCGGGTCAGTTCGAAACGCCGCCGCTAAAAATACGATATGTCTCGAAGGAAGCTCTGGCTGCCGAGGGCGGTACCCCGACCGGGTACGACATCCTGGAGGTGCCCGCTATCGCGATTACTGTGAGAGAGCCCGGCGGCCGTCTGGGATACGTCGTGACGGCGGCTGGGTTGATCGTCGCGGGCGCGGCTATCGCCATCTGGGCGCAGCGGCGGCGCCGCAACCAGGCCGGTCAGGAGGCGCCGTTGTCGCCGATGGAACGGATGAACGAGTCGCTGCACGCGGCGCGCCGCCATCGCCTGGACGGCGATTTCTATTCGTTTTATCGCATGCTCGGGCAGGCGGCCGGGCAATTGCCCGCCGAAGACGGGGCCGGGCTGCAGCAGAAGTTTGAGGAGCGTTGCCAGGAGGTGGGCTACCGCGGGGTGCGCCCCACCGAGGACCAGATGGAAGGCGACCTGCGCGACGTGGAGCGCGCGCTGGCGCATTGGAAGGAGACTGCGACACCATGAGCGTGAATGTAGAAGCGGTGCGCCGGAGCGTGGAACAGCAAGCGCAGTTCGTGAACCGCCTGCGCGCGGAAATGGCCCGAATCATCGTCGGCCAGCAGTATATGGTGGACCGGATGCTTGCGGGGCTGCTTGCCAACGGTCACGTGTTGATCGAGGGCGTGCCCGGTCTCGCGAAGACTACGGCGGTGAACACGCTGGCGCGGGCGATGGCGTGCACGTTCAAGCGTATCCAGTTCACGCCGGACCTGTTGCCCGCCGACTTGATCGGGACGCTGGTGTACAACCCGAAATCGGGCGATTTCACGACGAAGAAAGGCCCGATCTTCGGCAATATCATTCTCGCGGACGAGATCAACCGGGCTCCGGCCAAGGTGCAGAGTGCGCTGCTTGAAGCGATGCAGGAGCGCCAGGTGACGATCGGTGAGGAGACTTACAGGCTCGAGGAACCGTTCATGGTGCTCGCGACCCAGAACCCGATTGAGCAGGAGGGCACGTATCCGCTGCCGGAAGCGCAGGTGGACCGATTCATGCTCAAGCTGCGAATCAATTACCCGACGCGCGCGGAAGAGCGGGAGATCATGAGCCGTATCGACCTGTTGCATGCGACGGCCGTGTCCCCCGTCGTGACACGGCAGGAAATCCTGGAAGCGCGCGAGGTGGTGAACCGGATTTATGTCGATGAAAAGGCGAAAAACTACATCGTGGACATCGTGCACGCGACGCGCAACCCGGAAGCGTTCGGCCTCAAGACCAACCACCTGATTGAGTATGGCGCCTCGCCGCGCGCGAGCCTGTATCTCCAGCAGGGGGCGCGGGCGCTGGCGTTTCTCCAGGGTGAAGGCAACGTGTTCCCGAATGACGTAAAACAGATCGCAATGGACGTGCTGCGCCACCGGGTACGCGTCACTTATGAAGCCGAGGCGGAGAACATCACGAGCGAAGACGTCATCCGCAAAGTGCTCGACACGGTGCCCGTGCCGTAAGGAGGATTTGTTACGGACAGGGAGACAGGAGAGTCAAGGGGACACGAAGAGAGGACCGGTGAAGCGAGAGCGATGAATCAGGAGCAGTCAAAGAAGGTGCGTGAACAGACCACTGGCGCCGCAATCGAAGGCGACCGTGTGTTGGGGTCAGGATTGCCGGAACCTGTCTTTGAGCAGGCCCCGTGCCGCGAGGCAGAACGGAGAGGCGTGGCGTTCACGCGGCAGGATGCCGGCGCTCTGCGTTACAGAGGAGAAGAACGCGCCACGGCTCTGAGCTTGGATTTGAAAGTGGAAGAGAAAACCGATCCCGAACCCACATCGGCCGGAGAGATCTTGCCGGTTCCTGAAACGCAGGCCTTGACTCATTTGCGCCCGGGCGACATGTGGCGCGGAATACCCACTCATTTCAATGACCGGCTATCGCGCGGCGTCAAGCGCCTTGTGAGCGCACCTGCGCGCGTGTCGCGGTTGGATTCTTATGCTGTGGCGAGGTTGAACTGACATGCTCCCGTCGGAACTGATGCAACAGATACGCCGGATACAAATCCGGACCAGCCGGATGGTGAATGACGTCGTGGCGGGCCAGTACGAGAGCGTGTTCAAGGGCCAGGGCATGGAATTCAAGGAAGTACGGGAATACGTGCCCGGCGACGACGTGCGTGCCATTGACTGGAACGTAACGGCGCGCACGGGCCATCCGCACGTGAAGGTGCTGGCGGAAGAGCGGGAAATGACCGTGATGCTGCTGGTCGACGCGAGCGGTTCGGGCCGGTTCGGCAGCAGGGGGAGGTTCAAGTACGAGGTGGCCGCGGAACTGTGCGCGGTGCTCGCATTCTCCGCGATTCACAACAACGACAAAGTCGGCTTGCTCGTGTTCACGGACAAAATTGAACTGTATGTGCCTCCCAAGAAAGGGCGTCAGCATGTGTTGCGGGTTATCCGCGAAGTGCTGTTCTTCAAGCCGAAAGGCCGCCGCACGGACATACCCGCGGCGCTGCATTACCTCAACAGCGTGGTCAAGCGGCGCGCCGTCGTTTTCCTGGTTTCGGATTTTCTCGCGGACGGCTACGAAACGCCGCTGCGCATCGCGAACAAGCGCCATGACGTGATTGCCGTGGCCGTGACCGATCCGCGGGAAGAAGAGTTGCCGGACGTGGGCCTGCTCTGCGTGCGCGACACGGAAACGGGCCGCGAAACCCTTGTGGATTCGAGTAATCCCGAGGTGCGCCGCCAGTACGCGCTGGCGGCGCGCAAGCGCGCGGAACAGCGGGACGCTATCTTCCGCCGCACCGCGGTGGACGCAATACGTGTGCGGGCCGACGAAGAGCGGTCCTATTTCAACGAACTGTATCGCTTCTTCCTGATGCGCGAACGGCGCCGGGCGACGGCGTGAGGATTCGGGCATGAGGCGCTGGATGTCATGGGTCTTTGTGATTGGCGGCGGCATGGCCGCGGCCGCGCCCGTGGATGTCGTAACGACGCTGGAGCCGCCCTGCGTGCCGTTTCATCGCACCGCCGTGCTCACGATTACCGTCGAAGCCCCCGGCGACGCCGAGGTGGCCATCCCGCCGCTGCCGAAGATGGACGGGGTGGAAGTGACGGCGCAGGGGCCGGAACGCGAGACGCTCGAAGCCGGGCGGCAGCGCGTCCGGCAACGCTACGTGGTGGACGCCGTGCGCGCGGGTTCCTATCTGGTGCCGTCCGTCGAGGTTGCGGCGGAGGAAGACCAGCACGCAGCCACGGCGCCCCTGATGCTCGAGGTGCGCGATCTCACGGATCAGGAGAAGGAGCAGGTTCAGCAATTCGGTCTTGGCGCGGCGCCCGGCGTGTTCTTGCCGCGTCCGCCTTTGGGCTGGCCCGCGCGCCTGTTTGCGGTGCTGGCGCTGCTGCTCGCGATAGCGGCCGTTGTCCTGGCCGTGCTGCGGTATCGCCGGAGGACAGGCGCGCCCGTTGCGCCGCCGTTGCCGCCATGGGAAGTGGCGCGGCAGCGGCTTCGCGCGCTGGCGATGCGGCAGTTGCCGGAAGCGGGCAAGCACGAGGCGTACTATGTCGACCTGACCGCCATTCTGCGTTATTACATTGAAGACCGTTTCCACTTGCGCGCGCCCGAACAGTCGACGCCGGAGTTTCTGGACAGCGCATCGGGCAGCGGCCTGTTTACGGAAGAGCAGCAGAACGCTCTGGCCCATTTCCTGCGCCATTGCGACCGCGTGAAGTTCGCCCTTTATAAGCCGTCTTATGAGGAAATGACGAACGGGTTCGCGCTTGTCACGCGGTTCGTCGATGACACGGTCATGCGCGCGCCGGAGGCGGACAAAAGGGTTGCCGCATGAACGCGCTGAATACATTCCATTTCAACGCGCTCAGCCATCCCTGGGCGCTATTGCTGCTGGCGGCGGTGGCTGTGGTGCTCGCGGTGGAATTGTTCGCGGGCGCGGCGGCAGCGCTGAATATCTCGACCGGCGAGATTCTCGCGCGTCTGCCGGGCGGGCGCCGTGCGGCCATTGCGCGGCGCGTTCCGGCGGTCCTCCGCGCCTTCGGTCTCTCGCTGCTGATCTTCGCGCTGGCGCGGCCCTTGAGCGGGCAGCGGCTGCGCAAGGACCGGGAGAATATCATCGATATCATTCTCTGCCTTGACGTCTCGGGCAGCATGACGCAGCAGGATCTCTATCTGGGCGGCCGCCCGCGCGACCGGCTCTATGTGGCGAAAGAGGTGGTTCGCGACTTCATCCAGAGCCGCAAGACGCTGGATACGGACCGCTTCGGCATGGACCGTATCGGCCTGATTTTCTACGCCGGGTTCGCGTGGACACAGTGCCCCTTGACGCTGGACTACGAAGTGCTCGAACATGAACTGAACCTGGCCCAAGTCGACGACCAGGACCCGCGCAAGAATGGCACCGCGATCGGATCGGCCATCGGGTTGGCCGTGCGGCGGCTCAGTCAGAGCGAAGCCAAATCCAAAGTCATCATTCTCCTGACCGATGGCCTCAATAACCGGGGCGAACTCGACCCGATCACGGCGGCGGACGTGGCGAAATCCTACGGTATTCGCGTGTATACGATAGGGGCCGGCTCCGCGGAGGAAGGCGTGACCCTTGGCCCGGGCGGTCTTCCCATGCTTGCGAATCCGATCGATGAAAAGGCGCTCGAACGCATTGCGCAGACGACGGGCGCGCGCTATTACCGCGCGACGAGCACCGAATTGCTGCGCGAGGCATACGCGGAGATCAGCGCACTCGAGACGACGGAAATCGAGATTGGCGACTACTACGAATACAAGGAGGCGTTTGTCCCCTACGCGGTGTTGGGCGGGCTCGCGCTGCTGGCGTCGATCGTAACGCGGCGGCGCTGGTTCGAGCCGATACCGTAAGAGGATGCTGGCGCGGCATGGGTAACCTGTTTTCTGAATCGCAATGGCACCTGTGGCTGCCGCTGGGCGCGGCGGTGCTTGTGTGCCTGGCTTGGCTGCTCCGCCGGTTGGAACGGCAACGCCGTGCGCGGCTCGAGCGAACCGTCGACGCGCGCTTGTTGCCCCGGCTGCTGCCCGGCTATGATGCACGGGTGCGGCGGCCGTTGTATTGGCTGACGATGGCGGGTTTTGCCGCGCTCGCGCTGGCGTTGGCCCAGCCGCGCTGGGGCCAGGCGTGGGTGGAAGTCGAAAAACACTCCCGGGACATCCTGATTCTCTTGGACACCTCCGAAAGCATGAACGCGGCCGACTTGCGCCCCAGCAGGCTTGCCCGCGCGCGCCAGAAAATTCAGTCGCTGATGGAGAAGTGCCCCGCGGACCGGTTCGGACTGGTCGCGTTTTCCGGGGGCGCGGCCCTCCAGTGCCCGCTGACCCTGGACCAAGGCTATTTCCGCAGCGTGCTGGACGCGGTGGACACAGACACACTGAGCGCGGAAGGCACCGACATTGCCGCGGCCCTGCGCGAGGCCGCCGCGGTCTTCCGCGAAGACGCGGCTGGCGCGGAAGACGCGGGCAAGGGCTCGCGCGCCATCCTGCTCATCAGTGACGGGGAACAGGTGACGGGCGACGCCGCGAAGGCCGTGGGAGAGGCGGCCGCCTACGCGGAAATCTTCGTGCTGGCCGTGGGCACGCCGGACGGGGCCGTGGTGCCGCCGCCCGTCATTCGCGGGCGCGAAATGGCTGCGCCCGAATTGACGCAACCGCATCAGTCACGCCTGGATGAAGAGGCGCTGCGCAACGTCGCGCGCGACCACAATGCCTTTGTGACGCTGACCGCGAGCAACGAGGACATCGATCGCCTCTATCAGGAACTGGAGCACCTGAGCGGCCGCGCCTATGCCAGCGCCATTCGCAACAGGCTCATCAACCGTTATCAATGGCCTTTGAGCGCAGCCATTCTTTGTTTCGCCGCGGAAGGGCTGTGGCTTGGCGCGATGCCGTATATCCGTGGTTGGCGCATGCGCCGGTATGGCGAGGACCCGGAGGGCGGCGCATATGCGTGAACCGCGTCGTTGCCTGCTCATCGCCGGCGCGTGTGCGGCGCTGCTCCTGGCGCGCACCGCGCCTTGCGAGAGCGTTCATGAAAACATAGCGGAAGCCAACCAACTCCTGGATGAAGGAAGGTATGAAGAGGCCGCGGCGCGCTATAAGGATGCCCAGAAGGACAATCCCGATTTGGAGTCCCTGCGCTATGCCGCGGCATATGCCGGCTTCAGGTTTGCGGAAAGTCTCGCCGGCCAAAATCCGGAGCAGGCTATTGCGAAGTATCAGGAGACCGCCAACGCCTTCAAGGAACTTGCCGGGGCGGGCGACGCCGCAATGCGCCGGGAAGCGGAATTGGGCGCGCTCAATTGTGACGCCCGCGCGGCGGAACTCGAAGCGAAGCCGCAGGAGTACCTGGACACGGAGGACAAGAGCGCAGTCCCCCTTGACGAATTCAAGAAGCGTGTGGACCGGCTGCGCCAGGCCTCGCGAGGCTATGAGCAGTTTCTCAGGCAATATCCGGCCTGTGCGCCCGCGCGGCAGAACCTTGAACGGCTCCGGTATTTCTGGAAGCGGATGCTGCAGGAACCGCCCGAGTCGCCGCCGCCCGTGCGCATCATGAGCACGCGCACGGACTATCCCGGCGCGCAGGCGCAGCCCCTGCCCGAGGAGGCCAGCGTCGTGCTTGTTCCCGGCGCCGCGCATGGAGCCCAACCATGAGTCCGTTGCTCTTGCTCATTTTGTTCTCAGGTTTGCTGGCGCAAGCTCCGGAGGGCGCGCCGCCGGCGGCCGAAGCCCCCGCGCCGCCGGCGGCCGATGCCCCCGCGCCGTCCGAGGCGGTTGCCGAAGAAGCGGAGCAAGGGCCGCCGCCGTTGATGATGCGCATGGCCGCGATACAGGCAGGTGTCGAGGGCCGTTCGGAGCCGTACCTGGATAAGGAACTCGAAAGCCTGAAGGGACTGTTGACCACGTTGCCCTATGATACGTTCAAGAAGGTGGCCGTGGCCGAGCAGGAATGCGCTCCCGGCCAAGAGACGACGTTGCCCATCGATGACCGTTTTGCCTGCGTAGTGCGGCCGGAATTGGCCGCGCCGCCGGAGGGCGCGCCTGCCGCCCCCGCGGCGGGCGGCGCGCTGACGCTGGACGCCGAGGTCGTCGACCAGTCGGGCGGCGGCAAGGTCGTCGCGCTCGCGGCGGTCGCGCAGATACCCATGAACCAGACCATTCTGTTTCGCGATATTCCGCGTGACTCGGGACAACTGCTCGTGTTGTTGACGCCGGCGATGAGTCAATCGCAGCAGCAGCAACAGGACGAACAGCAGCAGGAACAGCAGAGCGAACAGCAACAGCAGCAGGAACCACAGGACCAAGAGGACCAGCAAGACAAACAGGAACAGCAAGACAAACAGGAACAGCAAGACAAACAGGAACAGCAAGACAAACAGGAACAGCAAGAGCAGCAGCAGTCCCCCGAGCAGGAAGAAGCGTCGCTGGACGAAGACCCGCAACAAGACCAGCAGCCGAAGGAACACCAGAATATCGAGGCGCTGCTGGAAGCCCTGGAGCAGCAAGACAAGCGCGAGCAGAAGCTCCTGAAGGACGCGCCGGTCCGTCGTGAAATGCAGCGGGAGTGGTGGTAAGTGTCGCGGACGCTCCACATAGCGCTGACGCTGGCTTGCCTCGCGCTGGCCGCGCAGGCCCAGCCTTCCGTGCAGGTGTCGGTCGACAGCACGACCGTGTTCGTCGGCGAACCGTTTGCCGTGCGCGTGAGCGCGAGCGGCGCGCGGGTGGGCCGGCCGGTGATCCCGCATGTGGAGGAGCTGGTTTTCAACCGTACGCCCGCTGGAACAAGCCAGTCTATGCAGATTCAGTTTGTCAACGGCCGGGCCGCCACGAACGAGGTGCATGAATGGACGTATTACGCAACGCCGAAGCGGGAAGGGTCAATCACCCTGCCGCCCATCAGCGTGCGCATTGACGGAAAGGACTACTTCAGCGAAGAGCTGCAGTTGACGGCGGAGAAGTCGCCGCCGCCGCAGGCGGTGCCGCATGTGCCCGCGCCGCGTCGGCCGCATGCCGGAGGCGTCCCGGACGCTGCCCAGACAGAGAAAGAGGTTACATGGGATGACGTCATTCAGGTGGAATGCACGGTAGACAAACGTCGCGCCTACCAAGGCGAACCTCTCCAGTTGACGCTCAGCATCTGGCAGTTGCAGTACTGGGGGCTTTCGGTCCGGTACACCGGGCCGCGCAACCTCGAAATGCCGTCGACGGAAGGGTTCTATGCCCTGCAACCGGAGCAGGAAGAACGCAGGGCGTCGCGCAACGGGTTCGACTATGAGGTGCAGGAATTCACGCAACGCATTTACCCGATGCGTTCGGGCATGCTTGAAATCGGGCCTTGGACATGGGAGGGCATGGCCACCGCGATGACGCAGTTCGGGCCGAAGACGCACAGCTATCGCCTGTCCACGCAACCCATTACAATTGAAGTGCTTGCCCTGCCGGAGGCGCCTCCCGGATTCACGGGGGCGGTTGGGCGCTTTCGCGTGCAGGTCGAAATTCCCGTCAAGGAAATCGAACAGGGCGTGCCCGTGGACTTCATGGTGCGCGTCTCGGGCGAGGGCAATCCCGACGCGATCGGGTCCCCCGTCATGCCCGAGCTTTCCTGGGCCCATGTGCATGAACAGTTGTCGGAAGTGAACCCGGACGGCAAGGGAGGCCCGGCCTTCACGAAGTCGTTTCGCTACACCTTGACTCCGCTGGAAATCGGCGGGCAATCCCTTCCATCCATTTCCTTCTGTTATTTTGATCCCGCCGCGGAACGGTATCGAACCGAAGACTCCCGTCCCATAGCGGTGCGCGTCATCCCGCCGAGCGGAAACGCGAGCGTCGCGGCGGCGCCGACTCCCGTGGCGCAGACCCAAGCGGACATGAAAGAGGATATCTGGTCGATCAAGGCCGCCGGCGGTTCTTTGCGCAAGGGAAACGGCGGAGCGCTCGCGCCCGCGGTAGTGGCGCTCGCACCCCCGGTGCTCTGGAGCGGTTTTCTTCTGTTCATGCGGCAGCAGCGGCGTCTGCGCACCGACGCCGATTATGCGCGCAGGTATTACGCCCGGTCGCGTATCCGCAAACGGTTGCGGCAGATCGCGGGCGCCGCGGACCCTGTTCAAGAACTGTATCGCGCGCTGATCGAATATCTCGGAGACACCTGCGGCTTGAACAGCGCGGGTATGACTTCCGCCGATGTGCGCAAGCTGTTGGAAGAGCGCGGCGTGGCGAATGAATCCGGCGAAACGCTGGTAAAGATATTGCGGTCCTGCGAACGCGACCGGTATGCCGCGGCGAAACTCAGCAAAGATGAGCTGGACGCGCTGACACACGCTGCCGTCTCGTGCATGGATGTCCTTGAAGGGGCCTTGCGAAAGGGGGCCGCGCGATGAGCATGGCGCTTATGCTGACAGTGCTCCTGGGCGTGGATTCCTTCGCGCAGACCTTTGAGCAGGCCAATGATGCGTACGCGCGCGGCGCGTACGAGGAAGCGGCGCGCGGCTACGAAGCGCTGATCGCGGAATCCATCGAGGACCCGGCCGTGTTCTTCAACTTGGGCAATGCCTACTACAAACAAGGGCGGCTCGGCTGCGCCATCGCGAACTATGAGCGGGCCCTGCGCCTCGAGCCGGGCATGCCGGACGCGCGCGATAACCTTGGGCAGGCGGTCATGAAGACGCGGCGGAAGCTGGGTGCGCCGATGCCCGCGATGTGGGCGCGGAACTTGTTCTTCTGGCATTACGATATTCCGTACGACACCACACGCGTGCTCGCCGCCATTTCGTGGGTGTTGTTCTGGGCATTCCTCGGCGTGCGCCTGTGGCGCAAGATCCCCTATCTTCACGGGGCGATTATCGCGGCGGGCATACTCGCCGTCGCGTTTGGCGCCTCAACATTGGCCAAGGGGCGCCCCGCGCCGCGGGCCGCCGTAGCGGTTGACCAGGTTGCGATGCGCTATGGCCCCGGCGAACAAGAAGAAGTGGTGCTCTACGCTCCCGACGGGGACGGCCGCAAGATGCCAGGCGAATTGTTCGATGGCGACCGGGTTCTGGTAGAGGCGCGGCGCGATGGCTGGGTCCTGGTTGCCGCGGCGGATGGCGCCCGCGGCTGGATACCCGAGAATACGATTGTCTATTCAACGCCTCCCTACGGCGAGCCTCCGACGCAAGACAGCGCGCCGCCCGCGGAAGCAGCGGAGACCGCCTCGTGAGTATCCCGTTCGGACAGCTGGTCGCGATGACGCAGGACGGCGGAGTTGCGCTCGCGGGAATCACGCGCGACGATTGCCTCACTGCGGCGCGCTGCTTCGTGCAGGCCCGCTGGGCCGAAATCCAGGAACGGCACCGGCAGGGCGAGTCGGGCGGCAACGTGGTCCGGCTGCTGGCCGACGCCGCAGACGCGGTAGTGCGCGGCGCCATGGTTTTCGCGATTCGCTTCATCAGGGCAGACCGGTGTCTGCTGTCGCGCGTCGCCATTTGCGGGCTCGGAGGTTACGGGCGCGGCCAGCTGTGCCCGCATTCGGACCTGGACGTGGGCATCATCTATGAAGGCCGCCTCGCGCGGGATGTGCGCGAACTCAGCCGTTTCTTGACCACCTTCTTGTGGGATGCCGGGTTTCACGTGGGGAGCACGGTTCACAGCGTCGCCGAGGCAGTGGCGCTGGCCAAACAAGACCCCGAGGTGTTCACGACTTACAGCCAGGCGCGGCTGATCACCGGCGATAACACTGTTTTCGCGCGGCTCAAGCTGCGCATGACGGAAATCCCGGCGCGGCATCTGAACCAGACGCTGGCGCATATCCGGCGGCGCGAAGACCCCGCGCTGTTGGCGCCGGAACACCGAGACCTGTACAGCCCCGAGCCGAACGTGAAGGAAAACGTGGGCGGGCTGCGCGATTTTCACGCCGCCATGTGGATCATTCTGCTGAGCCGCGGCGTCACGTCTCTGGACGACCTCACAGGCCTCGGGCTCATCTCGCCGGAAGAACATCTGGACGTGCTGGAAGGCCTGGACTTCATGCTGCGCGTGCGCAATGAACTGCATTTCGGCGCGGGCAAGGCGCAGGACCAGCTTGCCTTCGAACAGCAGCGGGAGCTCGCGGAGCGGTTCGGATACCATTTCCATGGGCAGCAGGCCATCGACCGGTTCCTGCAGGACTATTACGCCGCGGCGCGCCGCCTGCGCCGGTTCCTCCAGACGGCGGCCCGTATCTGCGACCAGCAGATGGAACCGGAGTCCGTGCAGGCGCCGGACGCCGACTCGTCCGGGATTGTGGCGCGTGGGGGCTTGCTCCATGCCGGATTGAACGACGCCAATTGGTTCGCGGAGCACCCATCGCGGCTGATGCGGGTCTTCTGGGAATCGGCGCGCCGCGACGTGCCGCTGAGCCCGCAGACCGAACGACTGGTCGCCCGAAACCTCCACCTGGTCGGCGAGGCGATGCAATCGAATGACCTGGTCTGCCGCTTCTTTGTGGCTATCTGCAACCGGCCGCTCCGCGCCGGCCGCGTGTTGCGGCAGATGGCCAACTGCGGCTTGCTCGGCGCGTATTGGCCTGAATTCGCCGCCGTCCAAAACGTGGTGCGGTACGAGGACTTCCACCACTATCCCGTGGGCGAGCACACGCTGCGGGCGACCGAGGCCCTCGCCGAGATCCCGGAGATGGAAAGCGGCGTTGCGCGCATTCTCGAGCGCGCGCTGCACCATATTCGCGACCCGTACATCCTGGTCATGGCTATTCTGATGCACGATCTCGGCAAGGCATTGGGCGAGGAACATGTCGTCGAAGGCGTTCGTCTTACGCGGCACATCTGCGCGCGCATGGGGTTGCCGGAAGAGGCTGCGGAGCCGATTTCCTGGCTTGTCGAACATCATCTCGACATGACGCACATCAGCTTTTACCGCGACACGGACGACGTGGACATCATTCAGTCGTTTGCGCAGACCATGAAATCCGACGAGCGGCTATGCAAGCTGCTCCTCCTTTCCTATGCGGACCTGTTCGCCGTGGGGCCCGAAGTATGGACGGAGTGGAAAGGCGCCTTGCTGCTAAAGCTGTTCTTGAAGACGGAGCGGGTGCTGCTCGGGCGCGCTGAGGTCATCGAAGAAGAATTCTGGATGCTGCCCAAGGCGGACGCCGTGCGGCAGGAGGTGTCCCCGGACCTGCGCGACCAGGTCGAAGGGCACCTGCGCGCATTGGGTGAGCGTTATTTCATAGGTTTTTCGCCGCGGCACATCGCGCGGCACATGGCGTGCCTGGCGGATGGCCGCGAAACGGGGCTGGCCGTCCATTTCAGCACGTTTGAAGAGACGAACATGACGGAAGTGGTCGTGTGCACCCGCGACCGGCACGGCCTGTTCTCGCAGATTACGGGCAGTTTCACCTCGCAATTGGTGGACGTTTGGGCCGCCGCCCTGTTCACGCTGCCGGATGGCTATGTGGTGGACTGCTTCACCGTCTTCGACGCGTCGCGGCGGAAACCGCTCACCGGCGCGCAGTGCGAGGGGGTGCGGCGCGTGCTGCACGCGGTGTTGATGAAAGGCGAGGATATAGAAAGGCACGTTGAAGCGTCGCGGCGGCGCCTGTTCGCCCTGCTCCAGCCCCGCGCGCCGTTGCGCACCGTCATCGGCTTTGATAACCGGGCCTCCCGAACCGACACGGTTATCGATATCGAAACGGGAGACCGGACCGGTCTCCTGTATGACATTACCCGCGCGCTTTCCGAGGTGGGGATGGATATTCAATCCGCTCGTATCGTCACGGACGCACGGCGTGTCCGCGACGCGTTTTATGTCCGGTTGAACAACAGAAAGCTGGAGGATTCCGCCGCACAGTTGGTGGTGCAGGAGGCATTGACCTCGGCCATCGAACGGCGATCCCCGGCTGAACGCAAAGGAGGTACCTTATGAGAACCCTTGGGCGCATAACCGTAATGACTGTGATGATTGCGGCCGGTCTGGCGGGCGCCGCCGCCGCCCGCGGCGAGATGCTGAAGGAACTTGAAGACTCGTTCATCCACCTGCACGAGGCCTTGCGGCCCTGTGTCGTGAATATCGACACGGAGGGCTCGCTCAGCCAGTTCCCAGAAGGGGACGGCGTGCCGGAAGGGATGGAGGACCTGTTCCGGTTTTTCGGGCCGTTTGACCGGCGGTTCAATCCGCGGCAGCAAATGCCGCGGACGCGGGGCACCGGCTCGGGCTTCATCTACGACAAGGAAGGGCACATCGTGACGAATAACCATGTCGTGGAGGGCGCGGACGAGATTACCGTGCGGCTCAGTGACGGGAAAGAGTACGAAGCGGAAATTGTCGGGCGCGACCCCGACACCGACCTTGCCGTCATCAAGATCAACGCGGAAGGGGACTTGCCCGTGGCGCAGCTCGGCGTGTCGTCCGACTTGAAGGTGGGCCAGTTCGCCATCGCGGTGGGCAGCCCTCGCGGCTTCGAGGGCTCTTTCTCCTTCGGCCACATCAGCGCGCTGGGCCGGGAGAACCTTGCCGGCCTTGCCGCGCAAGGGCTGCGGTTCCAGAACCTGATCCAGACCGATGCGGCCATCAACCTTGGCAACAGCGGCGGCCCGCTGGTCAATATCGACGGCCAGGTCATCGGGATCAACATCGCCATTGTCTGGGGCGCGAACAATCTCGGCTTCGCCATCCCTATTGACACGGCGAAAGAGATCGTGCCTCAGTTGATCTCGGGCGGCAAGGTGACGCGCGGATATCTCGGCGTGCAGATCATGGACGCCAGCGAGTTCGCCGACAGCCTCGGCCTTCCTGACGGGAAAGGCGCGTTCGTGAAACAGGTTCAGGACGGCACGCCGGCCGAACGGGCCGGCTTGCAGACGTACGACGTAATCCGCAAGGTCAACGACGAGGACATAGAGGACGCGAATGACTTGGTGAAAACCATCTCGGGCTTTACCCCCGGCGCCACTGTCACTCTGGAAGTCTGGCGGGACGAAGAGATTGTGCAGGTGCAGGTAAATCTCGATGAATGGAACCCGCAGGAAGCGGCACCCGTACGCGGCCGAGAGACGCTTGGGCTGCGGGTCCAGCCTCTGGTTCCCGAATTGGCCGAACGGTTGGGACTCGAGGAAGGCGTGCAAGGCGTGGTCGTGTCCGAGGTGCTGCCCGGCAGCGCCGCGGAAGACGCGGGTCTCATGGAAGGCGACGTGATCATCGAGGTCGGACGCAAGCCCGTGAGCAGCCCGAGCGAATTTCACGACCTGCTGGAAAACATCGCGAAACCCGGGAAATCGGTGATGGTCCGGTTCATACGTGCCGGAGGAGAGCCGGATATCACCATTATCAAGGTGCCAAAGTCGGCGGAGTAACGCATGTATGCGAAGCGGCGGCGGGGCGGAACCGGCGCGTCATGCGCGGTGCGCCCCGCCGCACTTTTCCCCGGCCCGGGGGGCTTGCGCGGGCGCGGCATGCCGGTCCATCATGGTGCGGAGCGAGGGATGCCGCATTGGCGACGAAATACGTTTACAGGGCGCGCACGGAAACCGCGCGCGAGACGCGCAGGGGCGTCTTCGAACGTCTTCGTGTGCCGGCCGCGCCGTCACGCGCACGCTTCTCGTTGCTCTCGATCGGCATTCTCGCCTTTGCGATTTTCGTGCTTCTCTATGCGCGTGACCTGCCCGCGTTCCGGTTCCTGGGCCAACCGGTGCTCCACGGCGAAGGCGTCATCATCGAGAAGCTCTCAGGCCCCGGCGGCGGAAGGGAGGAGGCGCCGCTGCTGCGCTTCGCAATCACGACTCCTGAGGGCGCGCGCATCGAGGCGGAACGCCCAGTGCCGCCCGAACTCTGGGAACGCCTGAACGCCGGAGACAGGGTCGGGCTCTTGTTTCAGGTCAGCCGGGACGGCGGGTCGGCGCGTGTCCGTCAAGTGGGACAAGTTGCGTTGCCCAAGCCGATACAGTAGACTCGATCGCGGAAGAAGAACACAGGGCGGAATTCCGCTTTGGAATCACCGGAAAATGGCGTTGAGCGGCGAAGAATTGCAGAACCTGTTCTACCGCACTGTAGTAGTGCGCAGACCTACCTATGGCATCATAAGCGGGTACCACGAATTGCCGTACATTTGCCTGGGCGTTTCGGCGCAGGAGGGATTCGCCACGACGCGCGTGCGCGGCAGAATCCACGTTTCGCCCCGGTTTGTGATCCGGCCCGCGCAATTCCTGCCGCAATACCAGGAGATCTTCGGCGAGGACAACGTGGACGACGGGTTGCAGGGCCGGGTCTTCGGCTTTTTGGGTTTCCGGCGCCATCCCGTCGAGTGCAAGTCCGAGTACCTCGAAGTGCAGCATCTTCGCGAACCGGTGGAACACGCGCTTTCATCCAGCATGGACGAACTCGACCGGATGGAAGACATCCGGACGGGCGTCATCATCACGCCGGACAGCCGCTATTATCCCGTTTCGGTGGAGCGGTTCATTTCGACTATTGTGGAAGATGAATTCAGGGTCTAGGAGCAACGCGCCATGAAAAGCGCCTACGAATTGGCCATGGAACGGCTGCAACGGGAAAGCGGCCCCATGCGCTCGCTTACGGACGCGCAGCGGGCAGCCATCAACGAGATCGACAAGCGCTACGAGGCCAGGATTGCCGAACTCCGCCTTCAATACGACCAGCAATTCAGTGAGGCGAAGACCGCGGAGGAGTTGGCCCAAATGCAGGCCGGGATGGCCGCCGCGCTCGCCGCGCTGGAAGAAAAGCGCGATAGTGAGAAGGACGCCATCTGGGAACAGGCGTGACAAACGCGTCGGCGCGCACCCGGGGCGGCAGGCTTCGTCTCGCGGCGCCGTGGCTGCTGCTGGCCGCGGTTCCGGTCGTGGTGACCGTTCTGGCCGCGGCGGATCGCCAGTGGAAGACCGCTCTTCACGCGGGATTTCTTCCCGCGGACGCCCAACTTGTTGTTCAAGCGGCGGATTTCCCGGTCTTTCTCGATGCCTTGCAGCGCACACGGGCCGGTGAGGCCGTCCTTTCGGAGCTGCCGGAACTCACGCAGAGACTCGCGCTCGCCATACGCCTGGAAACGGGCATCCGCCCGACGCCGCTGCGATGGCGTGTCTGGTTCGGACCGCGGCTGCTGGCCGGGGCGCGCGGCGGCACATGGGGCCTCTGCGTCAAGCCGGGCCTGCTCGCGCGCGGCGCGCACGCCTTGAACCGGGTCTTCGGCGCGGGCCGTGGCGGAGGGGGCATCTGGCGCTATGGCCGTTTCCATTACGCGTGGCGCGACGGCTACCTCATCGTCTCGCCCGACTGCGGCTACGTGAGCGCCGCGCTGGCCGCGCCCGCCGCCGCATCGGAAGACCTCGCCGGGGACCAGGTTTCCCTTGCGTGGACAGGAACGCCCGCGGGACGGCTCGAAGTCCGCGCTTCGGCGGGGCTGCCGGTTTCGGGTGCGCTGGAGTGCCGCGTCACCGAGCGCCGTGCTCCGCTGGTCCTCGCGGACGCCTGGCCGGACGCGCCCCTCGTCTCGTTCACGGCGTCGCGGGTCGAAGACGCTGCCGCGCTGGGCGCGTTGCTGCGGCCGATTGGGGCGCGCCTCGTTGGCGAACTGCGCGCTTGCGGACTTGCGCAAGTGCCGCAATGCGTCTCGTATGCTTGCGGCGCCTGGTTTGACCACGGCGTCGCGCCGGACTGGCAACAGGTGGTTGAAGAATGCTCAGTGGCGCTGACGGACGTGGCGTTCGGCGGCGGCATCGTGCCCATGCCGGGGCTGGCCCTTGTGCTGCGCAGTTCGCGCGCGGAGTCGGCCCCCCATCCGCTGCAGCCGCTTGTTGATGGCGATGCGTTTCCCTTCGAGTGGAACGGCGTGCCCGGCCTTGTATTCCCCGTGCTGGGCGAGTACTGGACCCTCTGTCTGGCGTCAGGCGAAAACGCCTGGTACGCCGCCGCGCAGGAACCGGCGATGTCACGCATCGCGAACCGGCTTGACACAAGTTCCATGGTGCACGCCGATATCGCGCTGCGCGTGGACTGGCGCCGCTGGAGCCGCGTGGCCGAGGAGTTCTTGCGCCGGGCTGCCCAGTTCGAGCTGGTCCCCGAGGTGGACGCGCGGGACGCCGAGCAGCTGTTGCTCCCTTATGCGCGCGTGCTGGCGCAATTCGGCACACTGCGCCTCGACGGCCGCATGGAACGCGACATTCTGCGGATCGAGGGATGCCTTGCCCAAACGGAGGCGCCGGGACGGCCATGAACCTTTCGCGAGCGATTCTCATGGTTCTGGCGCCGGTCACGGCCTGCGCTGCGGCGATGCCGCTGGAAGAATGTCTTGGTTCCGCGGGCCTCGCGCACGCGTCGGGTAACGGGGCACTGACGGTGGGCGCAAATCTGGGGGGACGCGTCGTCTCGTGTTGCTGGCCGAGTCCCGGCGCCCATGACCAGATTACGTACGTCGCCGAGCCCGGAGAGAGGCGAGACGCGCCGCCCTGGCACGGCCTTCGGTGGGGCGTGTCGTTCGGCGGCGAGTACCTGTGGTTCGGTGCGCCCGGCGACTCTCTCGAGCAGCGGTACGCGGCGCCCGGCGCGCCCATCATCGTCACCGAAGGGCGTATGCCCGGGGATGGCGGTCAGGCGCGCCAGGTGCTGTTTGTGCATGCGGAACTGGACGTGCTGGTGGCGCGGCTCGAGGTTACAGGGCCGGATTCGCCGCCTGCATTCTGTTTCTTCGCGAATTTCACGCCCTGTACCCGGGCCGTTCCTGAATTGCCGCTGGGCGATTGGGCATTCGACGCCTTGAACGATTTCGCGGCCTATGCAGACCCTGGTTCCGGCGTGGTGACGCACTTCCGGCCCGCCGCGCCGGGCATGCGCGACTGGGAAAAAGCGCGGGCGCTGGCCGCGC
>JAGMZX010000026.1:34574-48337 GCA_018005585.1 Candidatus Hydrogenedentota bacterium
TCGCTGCCCGCTGCGTGTTATGCCACCGGCGAGGAGGCCTTGCCCCGCGCAATACTGGACGCCGACGCGGCCGCGTGGTTTGTAGCCAGTGTCTGGCGGCACACCCTTTTTCTCGACGCAACGGCGCAGGCGGCGTTTCTCGCATCACTCTGGGACGACGTCAGTCTGTGTGCCGACTTCCTGGTTCGCTGGAGTCATGGGCCGCTGGGCGAGCCGCTTCCGGCTTTCGAGCCCGCCTCGATGCGCGACTGGACTTCGCTCGAGTCTCTGCTCGCGTTCTATCTGGGAATCGAAAGCGCCGCCCGCATCGCCGGGAGCGTGGGTCAAGCCGTGCCCGCGCCGTGGGAACAACAGCGCCGCGAACTGCAGTCCCTGATCCAGTTGCGGCTGGCACGGCTGGATACGCCGGAAGCGTGGCCCGAAACCATGAGTTGCTGGCTGGATGGGGTGTTGTCCGAAGACCATTGGCTGCGCAAGCCGATGCGCGCCGGCGACAGGACGTGGGTGCCGGTCGACCATGACACGATTGCGGTTCCGGAGCCCGTGACTTCGGTCGGGCCGGATGCGCTGAATGCCGCTTTCACCCTCCTGCGGCTGCTGGGCGCGGGGCCAGTCTTGGGACTGTCATGACGGCGCTTGCCGTGGCTTCCGGAGCAAGACCGGCGATACGGCAAGGCCCGCCAACAGCGTGAGCACGGACAAGGCCAGCCCAATGCGGAAACTCAGGGGAGTGTAACGGAACTCTACCGTGTGCGCGCCTGCCGGCAGGAGAATGCCGCGAAACGCGTAGTAGGCCGGGAACACCTCCGTGCGGCGCCCGTCGATATAGGCATGCCATCCAGGAAAGAAGCCGTCCGCCAAGACCAAGGCGCAATCCCGGTCGGCCTCGGCGCGCAGGCGCACGACCGTCGGGCCGTAGGATTCCACAGAGACGGAACCCGGTGAATCGAGCCCCACGGCGGCGGGCAGCGGGCTTCCTTTCGGCGCGCGGTCCGTCACCACTTCGCGCTTGGGGTCGTAGTCCTTGCTGCGCATGACGTCAAACAAGGCGGCGACGTCCGCAATCTCGCGCACCGCGCTTACCAGGAAGGCACGGGGTTGCGCGCGCAGATTCTCATAGACCGATACGCCCTCAATCTCGTGGACAAACCGGAAGATGTCCGCGTCGTCGAATGCAAAGGCGGGCCGCCGGAAGACGCCGTCTTCCATCTCGGGGTGCCGCAAGTAGAACCGGATGTTGCACACGGGTTCCATGCTGTTCCAGAGGTCCGTGTTGAGGGTACGCGCGAAATGGATGATCCTCTCGGGGTACAAGCCATCGTAGCCCATCCATTCCTGCACGCCGAAACCGGCGCATACGCCGGGTGCGCCCAGCGCGCCGCCCGGCTCGATACGCAGAGGCTCGCCCTGTGCGCGCAAATACCGAAAGAGCTCCGTATCGGGATACGCGTATTGCGCCGGCAGCGCCGGGTTGATGCGCCAGCCCGCCGCGATGAGGTCCGCGGCAAGCAAGGCGGCCATCAGCGTTCCGATGAGCCTGGGACGCGGCCTGACGGTGTGCGCCGCCAACAGGAGCAATCCCAAGACCGCCACGGCGGCGATTGTGGTCACCTGCCGCCACACCAGGCCGGAAACCTCGTAGGCCTCGATAATCCTTGCATAGAATTGGAGCGCTGCATAGACCAGCGCGCAGGCCGGGACCAGCGGGACGGCGGTCCAGGCCAGTTCGCGCAGGCGCCGGGGACGCGACAGCCAGCCGTCGAGCCCGGTCGCGCCGAGAACGGCGACGGCGAACAGCCCGAAGCCGATGTGGTAGTTCTGCCGCAACGACTCGAATCCGGGCAATTGGTGCAGCAGCGAAAGCCCCGGCGCGTTGAACGCGGACAGAATGGCGGCCGCGGCGGCAATCGCCAGTGCGATCAGCGGCCGTTTCCGGCCGCCGAGTTCCTTTCGTTGCGCGAATAGCAGGGCCGCGGCGATCCATATCAGGATGCCCGGATAGATCGCGTAGCGGTTGCCGTCCTGGTCGCCCCAGAAGTTGTAGTGCGCCTCCGCGCCATAAAAGCGCGGCACGAACAAGCCGACGGACGTATTCGGCAGGAGTTCTGACGTGAAACTGCCGAACTCGCGGTGGGAGAAGGTGTAACTGTTGAGCAGATACTCGACGAAGGGCAGCCACTGCACCGCGGAGACGAGCAGGGCGGCCGTCCAGCCCACGGCGCACGCCGCGGCTGCGCGGCCCCAGAAAGCGCCGCGCCGCCATTCCAGGAGCATGCGCAGCACAAAATAGACGCCCGCGTTGAAGCACATCGCGAAAGCGGTTTCCGGGTGGCCCGCCAGCAGTATCAGGGCGCCGCCCGCCGCGATGGCGGCAACGGCGCGGCGATACGCCCCGGCGCAGGCCAGTTCCACGCCCAGGAAGACCACGGGCAGCCATGCGCTAACGTCGGGCAAGGGCCAGCACGCCCAGAACTGGTTGTACGTGCAGAGCATCCACGCGAGCGAGAGGAAGCGCGCCGAGGCCGGCCGCAGGCGCATGCCCCGCGCGCACAGGTAGGCCGTCATGCCGCACAGCCAGAGTTTCAGAAGCACGTACAGGGACGTGGCGAAAGGTATGTCGGGTAACAGGTGCAGGAGCCGGGGCGGATAGAAGACGGCGCTCTGGCAATTGGCCATCAGGGGGATGCCGGCGCACTCGGCAGGGTTCCATAACGGCCATTCCCCCCGCTCAAGCGCCGTTCGGGCAAGCACGAACATGGGATGGAATACGGAGATGACATCCGCCATGAGCGGATTCTGGGGGCGCTCCCACCCGGGCGGTTTGTGCTGGCCCCACGACGGCAGGCTGAAGAGCAAATCGGCGGCGGTGATGACCTCGCCGCGATAGAACACCGCGGGAAACATGATGGCGAGAATCGCGACGAGCAGAATCCCGTGCAGCAGAGGCTCGCGCAGGCGCAGAGGCGTAGTATCTATCGTTGGCGGCTGCACAGTGAACGTTTCCTCCCCGGCAACACGTGTCCGCAAGGACTCAGTTCATATAGCCCAGAGCGCGCATCGCTTCCGTCAGTTCCGGGGCCAGTTGCCCGTCTGGAAGCTGTTCCGCCGCGGGCGTGTACCACGCATACACGGCGAACCGCCGCGGCAGCAACGCCATATCATACGCCGCCGGGCTGTCGATAATCTTATCGAGCGGCAGGGGCGCGCCGTCCAGCGGCGCATGGGCGCGCGACGCGCCGAGAAACACGGCGTCTTCCGGCACCTGCTTGTCGTTCGCCGTGACTCGCAGGGCGGCGCTCGCGCCGTGCGGCAGATCCACGCAAACGCGGGCGCCGTCGCACTGATACCGCTCGTGCCACACGCGCGCATCCGGGAAGAAGCGGTCCTTGGCGCCCATGTCCAGTTCCACGATGAGGCGACCCGCCTCACGCCTGACGCGGGTCATCTCCTCCGGGTAAAAGACGCGGCACGGGCTGTCGCCCGCATGGTCGAGGACTATCTCGACGCGGCCCGCCTCCTCGGGGCCGCTGGTAACCAGCACGTGCAACCCGCGGGCCCCATGCACGGCCATGCGCGCGAGGTGCGCCAGCAGCCGGGCGCCGCCTTGTGGCGGCGCTTGCATGGGCGCAAGTTCCCCCGGGTCGGCCTGGAGGTCGAACCACTGCGCGCGGCCGGCGAGCTCGTCGTTGATGTGCTTCACGGCCGCGGTCTTGACGGCGCGCATGCAGGCGCCATCGAGGCGCAGGTCCGCGAAGACGATGTGGTCTGTTGTTGCGCTTGCCGCAGAGAGGTCCGTCGCGAAACTGACGCCCTCAAACCGGGGTTCGGGCGGCAGGCCGAGCAATTCCAACAGCGTGGGGGCAATGTCTGACATTTCATGGAGCGCGTCATGCGTCGTCCCGGCGTGTGCGCCGCCCGGAAGCTTGAGGATGCAAGGGACCCGCAGTTGTTCCTCATACAAGGTCTTGCCGTGGTCCACGCCGCCGTGCTCCCAGAATTCCTCGCCATGGTCCGACAGAACGAGCGTCAGCGTATTGTCATAGAGACCGAGTTCGCGCAGGGTGTCCAGCAATTCGCCGGTCAAGGCGTCCGCATACGCGATCTCGGCGTCGTACGCGTCGATGGCGCGCTGCCGCTCGTCCGCGCCCGCGGAAGCGAACGCGGAAGCGAACGGTTCCGGCGGCGTGTAGGGCCCGTGCGGGCTCATGAGATGAACATAGAGAAACCAGGGGCGCCCGGCAAGCCCGCGCAGCGCCTCGGCCGCGAGCGCCACCGCGTCCGCGTCTTTCTCGGATACGTGCCATTCCTCGGCGCGGACGTTGACGTAACGGTCGAACTCAATGCCCATGTTCCACGTGGGCAGGCAATGCAGATTCGTGACGAAGCCCTGCGATTCATAGCCCGCCGCCCGCAATGCGTCCGCCAGCGTGGGCACATCGGCGCGGCGCTTGTCCACGCGGTCCTGCGCGCCGTGGGTGTTCGGGTACGTGCCCGTGAGCAGCGAGGCCACGGAGGGCCGCGTCCACGAAGAGGGCGGCGTGAGCCCCCGGATCAGGGCGGCGTCGCGAGCGAGCGCGTCCAGATGCGGCGTCGTTTCGCGCGCGTACCCGAAACAGCCGGCGTGGTCCTGGCGCAAGGTGTCAATGAGCACGATCAACACATTCGGGCGCCGGCTTGCGGGCGGGCGCACCTCGCAGGGGCCGACCCACACCGGATGCTTGCTCTCGATCCAGACGCGGCACGGCAAGCCCGCGAAACCGGCCCGAGAGAGGTCCAGGCGCCGGTCCACCCAGCCGCTGACGCCCGCCGTCGCGAATTCGGCGGCGCGGCGGTCCCCCGCGTAGACCCGCACGCGGATGGGCTCGAAACCTTCGTCGAGTACGCCGATGCGCAGGAACGCGTCTTGAGGAATGGCTCCCAGTTCGACCACCTGCCCCGCGACGCGCCGCGCGCCGCGCCATTCCCTGTCCCGGTGCACGGTCTTGGCGTTCAGGTTGCTCCATGACAACACAGGCCGGGTTTGCCAGGGAAGTTCGGTGCAGCCGGCGGGAAGCAGCAAGAGAAGCGCGATACCCAGCCACCCCGTCGCGCGGATGCGAAACGCTGACGCCATGCAGCGAGCGGCCGCGTCAGGCGATGTGGACCGTGTTCTTGCCTGCCCGTTTGGCCTTGTATAACGCCTCATCGGCACAGCGGACCAATGTCTCCGCCTGAAGTTGTTCCGAGTACTGGGCGACACCGATGCTCATCGATGTGCCGTAGTGTTCGATCTTCTGGAACTCCGTGCGCATCCGTTCGGCGACGAGAGCGCAGTTTTCGCGGTCCGCGCCGACCAGGATCACGGCAAATTCGTCGCCGCCCAGGCGAAACCCGTCGTCCGAGGTGGCGCGCACGCTCTTATTAATCACATCGGCCATCGCGATGAGCAACTTGTCGCCGGCCTGATGGCCGTGGGTGTCGTTACAGGCCTTGAAATTGTCCAGGTCGATGAACATGAGCCCGAGCGGCAGGCTGCGTTCGCGGGCGCGGACGATGGCGGCCTCGATCCGGTTCTGGAACGAACGCTTGTTCAGCAGGCCGGTAAGGCCGTCTTTTTGCGCTGCTTCGGCAAGCTGCTGGTCGAAGAGGATCTTCTCCGTGACGTCCTTGAAGGACAGGAAGATGATGCGCTGGTATCCAGCATCGATGAATGTGGCGGTCAGGTCGGCATGCACGACGCGGCCGCTCGGGCAGGGGATGCTCAGATCTCCCATGGCGCCTTTGCCGCCGTGGGCGCAAATCATCAGCCACTGTTCAAGGCGGATGCGGTCCACGGGGCCGAACAGGTCGAAGACGGGCATGCCCACCAGGGCGGACACGCCGCGCTCGGAGAGGTCGCGGAAGGCGTGGTTGGCGTCCACGATGCAATGTTGCACAGCGTCCACCAGGAGCATGCCGTCCATGTTGAGTTCAAACAGGCTGCGATACTTGCCTTCGGCGAGTTGCTGCGCTTGGCGCGCGTCGCGTTCCCGGAAGAGGCGGACCAGCTTGGCCTCGAGTTCCGCGGGCGGAAAGGGCTTGCGGATGAAGTCGTCCGCGCCGGCGTGCACCACGTCCACGAACGGGAAATCGGTCGGGTAGCCGGTCATCGCGATGATGTTGATGCCGGGATTTCCGGAACGAAGCGCGGCGATCAGGTCCAAACCGTGGGCGCCGGGCATGACCAAATCCGTGACTACGATGTCGACCTGGCGCCCTTGCGCGGATAGGAGGGCCTCGTCACCGGTGGACGCAACCAGGAACCGGCAGCCGAGCCGCGATTCGAGCAGCTTGGCCACGAGGTCGCGTGTGTTGGCCTGGTCATCGGCGATTAACACCGTGAAGCCCGAGCCTGACTGCTTTTGCACCGCGGAAGCAACGTCATTCCCCGCCAGATCACCTTTTGCGGAATTGGAATTCAGCACCTTCCGGTGTCCTTCATGTCGTGGGAAAAGCGAGTATAGGCGACGCAGAAAAACCAGTCAAACGGTCGTGCGCATTATTAACAGTTCAACGGAAAGTTTTTCGCTATCCGATGGCGCAAAATGGCGGTCCGCGCGCGGAGAAGCAGACGTGAAGCCGGTGCACTGCATCCACGCAACAACGCGCGGCGCCCTCTCAAGCAATACGCGCGCCCGGCCTCGACGCTGCATGCGCCTGTTCCGCCGTCGCCGCGGCAGTCACGCCGGAGACTGCCGTGATGCCCCGTCCTTGCCGTGCATGTGGCGGCCATATGCGGCGAGCAGCACGATAATGCCCGCGGGGCAGCACGCCACCAGGGCCATGCCGAGCGCGAGCCCGCTGTGTTCCGCGATGATGCCCAAGGCCCAAGGCATGACGAAGCAGCCGGCGTTTCCGGCGGCGGCGAGGAGCGCGAACATCGAAGCGCCGCCGTGAGGGAACCGGTCCGCGGTGAGGCCGAGCGTGGTGGGCCAGAGGCAACTGACGGCAAGCCCGCAGAGGACGCATGCGGCGCACGCAAGGTCGCGTTGCGGCGCCCCGGTTCCCGCCACTATCAGCAGGACGAGCAGGACGCATGCGCCGCGCAAGAGGGGTACCGCCCGCACACGGCGGGCCGCCAGGGCGGCGAGCACGCGGCCCACAATCATCGCCACGGAAAACCCGGCCAGCGCCATGGCGGCTTGCGCCTTCGTGTAGCCCAGCACGCGCTCGACATACGCGGGCAGCCACTGCGCGACGCCCTGTTCCGACGCGCCCGCCAGCGCGACCACGGCCAGCCCCGCCAGGAACGCGGGCGCGTGCAGCAGTTCGCGCACTGCCACGCGCGAGGCGTCCCGGTGCACGAGCGGGGGCAGGCGCAAAGGCGTGAAACCCGCCGCAATCGCCGCCGGGCACGCGATAAGGGCGAGCGCCAGGATGCGCCAACTGATACCGAAGTGAAGGGCCGCTGAACCGGCCAGGACGGTCAGCACGGCGCCGATGCAGTAGAAGGCGTGGAGCCAGTTCAGCGCGGCGGTGCGGCGCTCCGGCTCGATAGCCGCCACGATGGGGCTCAGGATCATGTCCAGCACGCCCGCGCCCAGGCCGAGCACGGCGCTCGCGGCTAGCAATGCGCCATAGACGCGCGCAGCGGTCAGGAGCGCCAGGCCCGCGACCGTGAGCACCGCGCCCAGCACGGCCAGCGGTTTCGCGCCCCAGCGGTCCGCCAGCGGGCCGCCGCCGAGGATACCCGCGACGAATCCCGCGAAGATCACCGCCGCGACCCGGCCCAACTGCTCGTCGGTCAAACCGGCCGGCCCGCCAAAAGTTTCCTTGAATGTGGTCAGGAATACCGGCGCGAGATTGGAGCCGATGGCGACGCACATCATGCCGCCGTAGCAAAGAGTCAATGGCGCCCATGCGCTCTCTTTGTGTTGTTGCGTGCCACTCACAGCGCGGTTGCTCCCGAATGCTGCCCAATTGCGGCGCCGCGGCCTGTTGCCGGAGCCGTTTCCGCGCGGCCGCGGCGGACCGCCGCATAGTAGCGCATCGCCCCGGGCGCAACAATCCGCGCATACGCGCGATCCGCCGCCTGGAGAAACGGGCCCCGTTGCCCGGAAGCAATCGCCGCGCGCGGCTTGGTTTTCTGGCGAATGCCCGGCTTGATACCCATCGTGATTATACTTATCCTCTCGGAATAAGGAACGGGGGTACTTGCATGGAAGAACCGGTGGACCATTCCGTCTATACCGGGAGCATGCTTTCCGCGACTGGTGCTGCCGGGCCGTCGGGAGACGGCCTGTTTGCCGCTGAGGCGTGGTGGGGGGAGGCGTGTATTCCGGGAATGCTCCGGGAAATTCCGGGCCGCTATGCGGTGGTCCGGGAGCAGGGCAGTGGCGGCATTGGCCGGGTCTTGCTTGTGAGGGATTGCTATCTTAGCCGGGAGATAGCGCTCAAGGAACTGTTGAAGGATACGGAGCCCGACCAGGATACGGTCGCCGAGGGGGAATCGCCCGCCGCGCGCACGCCTGGCGTCGTGAGATTTCTCCGCGAAGCGCGGATCACGGCTCAACTCGAGCACCCCTCCATTGTCCCGATCTATGAGATGGGCCAGCGCGCCGACGGCACGCTGTACTACACCATGAAGTTGATCCGGGGCCGCACCCTGGACCAGGCCATCCAGGATGCCGGCGATCTGGCGCGCCGGCTGGACCTGCTCCCCCATTTCATGAACTTGTGCCACGCGATGGCCTATGCGCACAGCCGGGGCTATGTTCACCGCGACCTCAAGCCCTCGAATGTGCTGGTGGGCGAGTTCGGCGAAACGGTCGTCATCGACTGGGGCCTGGCCACGCGCAAAGGTCAGGTTGAGGAAGCCTTCCCCAGGGCGCCCGTGGCGGAAACGCAACGCGAGCCGGGAGAACGGCTCACGCGCTACGGGCAGTCGCTCGGCACGCCGGGTTATATGTCGCCGGAACAGATACGCGGCGACCTGACGCAAATCGCGGAAGCTTCGGACGTGTACGGGCTGGGCGCCGTCTTGTACGAACTCCTGACGAGCGAGCGTCCCTTCGCGGAGGAGCGCGACCTGCCCGCGCTGTTCCATGCCGTGTTGACGCGCGACCCGGAACCCGTTGAAGTGCTGGAACCGAAGGCACCGGCGGAACTCGCCGCCATTTGCGGACGGGCCATGCGCCGCGAACCCAGCGAGCGCTACGCTACGGCCGGGGAGCTCGTGCAGGAGCTCACGCGCTTCCAGTCGGGCGCGCTAGTGGAAGCATATCGGTATAACCCCATGGACCGGTTGCGCCGCTTTGTGCGCCGTCATGTAACCTTGCTGACGGGCGCTGCCGCCGCGCTCCTGACGGTCCTGCTGACGGGCGCGTTTGCTATCGCCGGCATCGTGCGGCAACAGGCTGAGACCGAACAAGCACTGTACGATGCCTCGATCAATCTCGCGCACAACGCGGTCGACAACCGCCGCTTCGAAGAAGCCGAAGAGGCCCTGGCGCGGGCTCCGGAACTCTACCGCGGCGTGGAATGGGGCCTCGTCAAGGCCATGTGCCATGCGGAGCGGCTGGTGCTGCGCGGGCATACGGACCGGGTGGAATACGCGTTCTACAGCCCGGACGGCACCCGGATTGTCACCTGCGCCCATGATTTCTCCGCGTTTCTCTGGGACGCGCGAAGCGGCGAGAAGCTGCACGAATTCATCCTTCCCAACGAATTCTTTCACCGGGGCGTATGGAGTCCCGACGGCAGGTACCTCATCCTGGCAACGATGTCGGAACGCTTGTGCGTCTATGACGCGCAGAGCTATGCGTTCCTGCACGAAATGGGCGGCTACGCCCCGGCTATTTCGCCCGACGGACGCATCCTCGCGGCGGCCACGCAGTACGGGGAGGTGATCACTTTGTTTGACCCCGCCAACGGCCGGCCGGGACGCATGTTTCCCGCGCTGCCGGAGCATATGATCTATATTGCGTTTTCGCACAGCGGGAAACAGGTTGCCGCGGCCATCGACGACGGAAGCGTCTGGCTCTGGTCGCTCGATTCGGACGACGCATGGCACACCCCCCCGGTTCACGCGCCGTCGGCGCGTTGCGTCGCCTTCAGTCCCGACGATGCGTTTCTGTTTTCCGGGGGGACGGACCGCGAAGGCGTTCTCTGGAATGCGCGGACAGGCGAGGAAGTACGCCGTTTCACGGGGCACGAAGCGGGGATCACGGAAGCCCATTTCTTGCCCGGCGGCGGGCGCGTATTGACTTCGAGCAAAGACCGGACCGTACGGATATGGGACACTGCTACCGGCCAGGAGGTGGCCCGGCATGAAGGGTTCTCGAGCCCCCTGGAGTTCGTCAACCTGAGTCCGGACGGGTCGGAGTTCATCACGCATATTGACTCGACCGTCAGCCGCATGTCCGCCATTATCTGCCCCGTGGTTCCCCTGGAAAAGCGCCGGACCCTGGCCGCTCACACGGGGCCGGTGAACTCCGTCGCGTTCAGCCCCGACGGCACGCTGCTCGCCAGTGGCGGCGGCTCCTGGCGCTATGAGGACGACGACCGCGTCATCCTGTGGAACCTGCGCGACAACAGCATCCGCCGTGAAATCACGACGGGACACGGTCCGGTTCACAGCGTTTGTTTCTATGCGAACGGCGCGTGCATCGCCGCGGGCAACCAGGACGGCACGGCTTCGCTGTATGACGCGGCGACGGGGGAATGCCTGCAAACGATCGCCGCGCATTCGGACGTCTGCCGCAGCGTGGCCGTAAGCCCGGATGAAAAGGTTCTCGCCACGGGGTCCTGGGACGGCTCGGCTGTTCTCTGGGACATGGCCACGGGCGAGCGCCGCGCGCAGGTTGAGGCCGACCCGCGCCGCGTGGACGTCGTCATTTTCTCGCCGGATGGGCGGCTGCTGCTGACGGGGGGCATGGACCCTAACGTGCGCGTGTGGGACGTCGCCACCGGGGCAATGACCGGCATCCTCACTTCGCCCGAGAATCAGCGGGTCAGCGCGATCGCATTCAGCCCCGACGAACGCCGCGTGGCGACGGGGGGCGACATGGGCCGTGTGTTTCTCTGGGACCTTGAAATGGGGAAAATCGTTCGCGAATTCCGCGGGCACAAGTCTATTGTCTACGCGGTGGTATTCTCCGCCGACGGGCGCAGGCTCATTACGGCGGGCAAGGACCTGGCATTGTGGTTCTGGGATGTGGAATCGGGGCGGCCGGTGCTTTTCCTGGAGCGCCACAAGGAGACGGTGAACGCGCTGGTCATTCGGAGCGACAACGGCATGCTCGTCTCGGCCAGTGACGATGCCACCGTCGTGCTGTGGCCGATCCTCCCTTGGCGTGTCACGCCATGAGCTTCAAAGATGCCATGGGCTTCAAAGATGCCGGAAGGGCGTTGCGTCTGCTATAATCCCGCCGGTCGAATGCGTTGCAGGTGGTCGGGGCAGGAAACAGCACGCAGTGAAGCTGGAACTAGTCGCAGTTTCGGGTAAGTGGAAGGGGTATGCGTGGCCGGTCGGTGATGCGCCGCTGACGATGGGGCGCGGCGAGGATGTCACGGTCCAGGTCGCGCATCGTACCGTTTCGCGGCATCATTGCGAAATCCGGCGCGATGGGGACCAGGTGCGGTTCCGCGACCTGGGCAGCCGCAACCCGGCCCTCGTCAATGGCGTTCCGTTTCGCGAGGGCGTCTTGAGTATCGGAGACGAACTGGCGGTTGGGCCCGCCATCTTCGTATTGACGAACTCGGCCTATGCGGGCCGGCGGGAGTCCCCGCAGCCCGGGGATGCCGAAACACGGTCGTGGGCGGACGACGCCGTCTTGGCCGATACGCCGTCGGGGGACTACAGTCAGGAAGGGGGGAGACCGCGAACCGTTGACGACCTGGCCTTGCTCTACAACGTGTCCCGGGAATTCGGACGTTGCCTGACTACGGGGGAACTGCATACGTCGCTCGGGCGTCATCTGGAGGCCAGATTCCACCCTTCCGTCTGGTGGCTGGCGCGCGTGGGCGGTGACGGGGAACTGCTCCTGGACGAAACGGCCGCGCCGCGGTCCGGCGAACGCGCGGCGCCCCCGCCGGCGCTGCTGCAGCGGTGCCTGCGGGAACGGCGCAGCCTCGTTGGCCCCCCGGGTGGCAAGCCGGCCGATTCGGAGGAGTTCCTGCTTGCGGCGCCCGTGTATTTCGCCGGCGTGGACCTCGGCGTGCTGGCCTTGCGGCGGGGGGCGTCCGCGAATGGCGGCCAGGAGGGGGAACTGGTCATCCTGACGCTGCTCGCGCGTTCCCTAGCGCCGTTTCTCTACGCCCTGGAAAACCTGGAACAGCTGCGGCGGGACCACGAACTGTTCCGTTCGCGGGCGGGCGAATCCGAAACGCTGATCGGCGTCAGCCGCGCGATGGCCCAGGTCCGCAAGCGGATAGCCGAAGTGGCCAAGTCGGACCTGCCGGTCCTGATTTCCGGGGAAACCGGGACGGGCAAGGAAGTGGCCGCGCGCATGCTCCTGGCACGTTCGGCCCGGCATGCCCGCCCCTTCATCGTTGTGAATTGCGCCGCCATCCCGCGCGAGCTGTTCGAAAGCGAATTGTTCGGCCACGAAAAGGGGGCGTACACGGGCGCGACGGAAGCCCGGTCCGGGCTGTTGGAGCAAGCCGACGGCGGCACCCTGTTCCTCGACGAAGTGGGCGACCTCACGCTCGATAACCAGGCGCGTATCCTGCGCGTTGCCGAGACGGGCGCCTTCCGGCGCATCGGCTCCGGGCGGGAGTCGCGCGTGGACGTGCGGGTCATCTCCGCCACCAACAAGGACCTCAAGGACGCCATCAGGAGCGGCGCGTTCCGCGAAGACCTGTATCATCGCCTGAACGGTTTCGAAATCCACATACCCCCGTTGCGCGAGCGGCCCAGCGACATTCCCGTGCTCACCCGGCATTTCTTCGAGATGGGCAGGACCCAGGCGCGCATACCGCTGACGGATATCGGCCCCGGCGTGTTCGAATATTTCGGCCGCTACGCCTGGCCGGGAAACGTGCGGGAACTCCGAAGCTGCATGCAGCGCGCCATCGCCCTTGCGCGCAATCCCGTTATCCAGCTTGAGGACGTCCTGGCCCGCAGTCAGTATGCCGTGCAATGGCCAGGCGAAACCGGCCCCTCGGCATTGCGCGAAGTGGAACGGCGCCACATCGAAGCGGTGCTCGCTGCGTGCGAGGGAGACATCCAGCAGACCGCGAAGGTGCTGGAAATCGGCCGGAGCACCCTCTACCGCAAAATGGAAACCTACGGGCTGAAACCGTAGTGCCCGCCTTTCAGAGATACGGTCACGCGTGCGGCGCGCAATATCTTGTCCGCCATTGCCCCTTCGAAGGCGGATGTCCGCGCCTCGTTCTCCGCGCAGGTTGCTCCGCGACAAGAAGACCGCCGCGCAGCAGGCTGCCCGAAAGAAAGCGGCAGCAAGCTACCGCGCTTCCCATGAAACGGGGCGATACGGCAGCGAATCTGTAAGACAGCCCACTTGGCCGCGCGCCCCGCGCCGCCGCCGCTTCTCGGGGTCCGGACGCGCCTGCCGCGCTTCCATTCCCATTTTGGCACAAAAATCGTGTGCCAAAATGGGAATACGATGCTCTTCCCGAACAGGCTTCGGACGCGAACATGCCGGTCTTCTCATTCATAACCCATTGATGGCAAATATCTTGCAACTGCAGCCGCGCCGGATAGGGAGTGTTTGGCACGGATAATGCTCTATCTCCGGCAGCGGGGATTTCAGGCGGCAACGGCGCGCCGGGGGAAGTTGAGG
>JAGMZX010000027.1:0-6791 GCA_018005585.1 Candidatus Hydrogenedentota bacterium
GTAGAGGATCATGTTGGCGGGATCGAAGTTGACCGCAATATTCCGGGCGCCGCGCTTCTTCATCGCGTCAAGAAACATCAGCAGCGATTGCGCGGTTTCCTGGCCGGTCTCCATCAGCAGCGTAACGCCATTTGCCCCGAATACTTCCGCAAGCTTGAGGACACGCCCGCAGAGCTTGTCGAAATCGGGGGACTCGGAATCATGCGGCAGGAAGCCCGCATGTGCGTTCACGTATTTCAGGCCCATCGTCTTGGCAATTGCCGCGGTGGCGCGCGCCAAGCTCAAGTTCTCCTCCCAGTGCTCATCGGGAACGACGCCGCCCGTCCTGCGAATCGTTTCCGGGGTCGTGTAGTCCTCGCCCACCGTCGAGTACATGCCGGAAACGATACGTATCCCCGATTCGCCGAGGATTTCCTGTACGCCGTCCCAGGCACCCGGGTCATCCCGGTGCGGCGTCAGGCCAAGCTGCACCTTCGTGAGGCCGAGCGCGCTCACTTTCTCCGCCAGGTTTCGCGGCCCTGTGGCTTGAAGCGACCAACTGCAAACGCCTATCTGTTCCACCGATTGCGTTCTCACGGCAACTTACCTCCCATGCCCGACAACCCTGTCCTCGTCCCGAAAACGTCAGTCTACTCCACTTGCCCGTTCCGCTCAACGCCTTTGAACGCCCCATTTCACGCCACCCGGAAGGCTCCATATCACCCCACCTGCCGGCGCTCGGAACAACATGCCCCACTCTCTCTCCCTACGTCTGCACTCTACCGTAGCCCGGGACAGGCGCCATGCCGGGCACCGCGCCTTGCCACTGCCCTGCCGTCAATGACGAAGCATCAGATTGTTGACCGCGCGCGGACAAAGGAACAGAATCAGTGACTGGCCCGGCTATTCTCTGACGAGCGCCGGCCAAGTGGGACTGTCTGGAACTGACGGTTGTGAGCAAGGAACCTTTTCGATGAAACACCTGCCCGCGTTCGTGTGTCTCGCGGCCTTCTGCCTGATTGAAGGCTTTGGGTGTGCGCGCGACCTGCGCCTGAACCACATGCCGCAACCGATGGACATAACGGAATTGGACGAACACGAAGGGCAACCGGTGGACATCGCGCCGTGGGCCTATTCCTGGCGCGCCGATCGAGCGGTCCAAGAGCGCCCCGAAGCTTATTTCATACCGCGGCGCCTGGAGCGGCTAGACCGGGTATACCGCACCGCATACGCGGCGCTCCCTCCCTCCGAGTTGAAGAGCATCTACTACGACATGCCGGACTTGCTGAGTCCGTTGCCCCCAGCGCCCACGGGCCAGTTGCAGGCCGCGCTGCTCTGGACGGGCGGCCTGTCGAAATATCAGGTGGAACTCGTTTGGCCCGACGGCGTTCAGCAGATTCCATCACAAAATGCGGTGGAAGTCCGGGTCTATCCCACGTCCTACGGCTGGTTTGGATGGACCGTGGACAAGATTCTTGCCGGTCCTGAGTTACTTCCAGACCACCGGACATGGACCTACCGGAGCGACCCAATGGCGAAAATGGATTGGGCCTACAGTACGCGGGTGGATGCGGCCACGGAAATGGTCGCTGTTTTTTATGACAGGCCGCGCGCGCCGTCCGGCGCCCCCTGTGCCGTGCCTGACATCCGGGTGACCGGTCCGAGCGCAGGCAATTGGAAACGCATGGACGTGGAAATCGAATGGGGTTTCCAGGCGGAATCGAAAGACTCGGATTTCGACGGGTGGCTGGAGCCCAGCGTAGCCCTCTTCGGTCCCGTGACGCCCTTGGCGGAAAACAATGGAGTCCGAGTGAAAGAGGGATGCCGGTGGCAATCGCGTGTTACGGCTGGGACAGCGAGAAGGGGCATTTTCGTGCCCTTGTTGTACGCTCCGGACAGCCGTCCGGGTCTGGACAGCCGCATCACGGTGTGGTCGGACAATTCCGGATTCACGTTTCGCATAAGCGACCTGGAAGACGGGCCAATCCTGATTCCGGAACATGGAGCCTTCGTGACGCGGGCGGGCAGTGGACAGACCGCCCGGCAATTCGCCGCGGAACTGGCCGCCCGGAACCTCAAGAGCATCCGGCAGATGACCCGCGAACACCGCGAGGCCGCGTCATGGGAAGAACTCATGCGGGAAGTAAGGCTATGGACGTGCCCCGAGGGGACTATTTTTGCGCCATTTCCCGCCGTCGAGGACCCGCCCATGCAGGTGGAACTGCCGGACCGCGGCTGGACCGACGCCTGGCGCGCGGCCTCGTTCCAATTGAAAGGCAAGCACATGTGGGGCGGGCTCGCGTTTGAGGTGGCCCGTGTGGCCCATGAGATGGACCTCGTCGGCCTGCACGCCGAGGCCGACAAGGTCTATGAGTATTTTCTGCAGGCCCCGGGCGCAAAGCCGGACGGCGACTATACGGACGGCGACGGCGCGCTCGAATACGCGGCGTCCATGAGACACGACATGGGGTATAGCCATGACGGCACGCACGCCTCGACAGGCAGGCTGCTGTTTGCCATGGCGGAGCGCTATTTCCTGACCGGCGACAAAGACTGGTTCCAGCGGAATCGCGCACGGCTGCAGGCGGCGGCCGACTGGATCATCCGTCAACGCACGCTCTACATGAAAGATATCCCCAACCGGCGGGACCTGCACGCGGCGGGGCTGATGCCGCCCTGCATGTTGGGCGACTACGCCATACCCAGTTGTGACTGGCACTGGTATTACGTCGACAATGCGTTATCCCTCCAGGGATTGCAGCGCTTTGCCGACGCCCTCTCGGAATTCGACCCGGAGGCGGGCCGGAAGTACCACGACGAAGCCAAGGCATTTCGAGAAGACCTCCGCCGCGCCGTAAACCGCGAAGCGGCGCGCGCGCCGGTGCGGCTCGGCCGCGATGGCATGTTCCACAGTTACATTCCGAGAATGGCATACGCCGGGGGCATCCCGGGGCCGGAACTCGGTGCTCCGCAGTTTCCGGACTGCGACCGTTTCATGGGCGCGCTGCCGCTGGCCGAGCCGTTTGCCGTGCTGGACGCGAGCGACACCCGAATCACCGATACTCTGGACGTCATGGAGGAATGGGGTACGTCGGCCGGCGTCGTTCTGGAGAAGGAAGAAGCACGAAAAAGCAAGGGGCTGCCTGCGGAGGATGCCTGGTTCTGGAACTGCTTTGTCATTTTGCCAAAGGCCTCACATAATGCAAACATCTACCTCTTGCAGGACGATATCCCGAGCTTTCTCAGATTCTGGATGAACTCCTACGCATCCGTGGTCGGCGCCGATGGCAAGCTGTGGGAGCATTGGCATTTGGGGAACTACGACCCCTGCGGCGCCCCCGACAACGGCACGGCGGGCTGGTTCATGGAAAACTTCCGCAACCTGCTGGTAATGGAGGAAGGCCGGTCCCTCTGGATTGCCCGGGCCACGCCCCGCGCCTGGCTGGAACAGGGCAAACGCATTCTGGTCAGGAACGCGCCGACCTATTTCGGGCCGTTGTCGTACGAGACCGTCTCCCATGTGGACAACGGTGAGATCGCCGTGTCCATTGAGATACCATCCCGCCGACCCCCGGATTGCGTCCTTCTCCGGGTGAGACATCCGCGGCAGAAGCCGATCGCCAGCGTGAGGGTCAACGACCGGGCTTGGAACGATTTCGACCGGGCACGGGAAGTAGTGCGCCTGCACGATGTGCACGGCACCGTGAACGTTGTGGCGATTTACTGACTTTAAGCGCGCTCGGATGCGGCAAGGCGGCACGCCCGGCGTCGTTTGGGCTCAGAGCTGGGCTCTATTGACGAGTTGTGCGCACTCGGGGTAATCCCAAGGAATCTCCGGATAGTCCTGCCACATCTTCACGTCGCGCGTGAGCAGTCCGTAGAGTTCGGGACGGCGCTGGTGCATGGTGCGAAGGTGCTTGCGTTTCCACCGCAATTCGGCGAGGTTGATGATTGCCGTAATACAGGCGTCCCCTTTTTCTTTGATGCGCGGATAGAGCCGCGCCTCCTCGCGTTTGTCCCGGTAGTCTCCGGCGGGCGTGACGCAGCCCGGCCCCGCGAAGCCGGTGTTGAAGCCTTGCGTGATATTGGCCCCGACAACACAACCGTAGCACTGCGCGGCCATGATGCAATGCGAGTCCTCGACCATGCCGGCACGGCCGTTTATCCATAGTATGATTTCCGCGCCCAGGTACGATGTGCATCCCCACGCTTCGGGGAAATAGCCATCGTAACATTGCAGAATGCCGACTGGCCCGAAGTCAAGCGTGAATACCTTGAACTCATTGCCGAGAATGCCGCGCGCTTCGCGGTCGTTGCCCTCGTTCGGCGGCCAGAAATGCGGAGCGGGCCCCGAAGCCGGATGGCATTTGAAGTAGCGGCCCAGCAGGTTGCCGCCGCGGTCGGCGACCCACGCGCTTGTGGACCACTGGCCGGCACCCTGCTTCTCGACACAACCTGTGATCGCGTTAATCCGGTGTTGCGCCGCGAGCGCGAAGAACCGCTGCGCCACGGCGTCTTTTGTCGTGATCAGGTCGCCCAGCACGTATTCGGGGAAAACGACAAGGTCCGAACCCAGGTCCGCGGCTTGCTCGAAGAACACGGGCATCCGTTCAACGACCGGCGGCGCATCCGCGCCCGTGGTAAGCTGAACCATCGTAATCGTTGCCGCGTCTCGCATGCCCATGGACTGCTCCCCCGCCGCTTCGGACTCCGTGCCGGGCCCGCTTGCTTCACAGTGTACTCCCAGGGCCCCGGCACACGCCGCATAGGCAATTCCCCTTGCCCCCGCGCCGACAAATGCGCGCCGCGTAACGCTGGTTTCTTGCGTGTTCATCACCCGGACTATACCGCACCAGAAACCCGCAGTGCATTCAACCGAGCATGCATCGGGGTTGCCTCCAGTCCGGGCTCTCGGTTCCTTACAATACGCCCGTGGAAACACTCAATCCTTGCCTGAAGGGCTTGTGAGACAGTAGGCTGGATTCTGTGTCACCGCGGCAATGGAGATTGCAACCCTCCTGCGCGACTGGAAGCCTGCCCGCAAAGGGCCGAAAAGGAGACGACAAGATGGGATACCTCAGTCAGGAAGAACGCGACGTCCGGCTGGCCAAAGTCACGGCCATCCTGAAGGCAAAAAACCTCGATCTCGCCCTGGTCTACTACGACGAATTCAACATAGGCAACGGCTGGTACCTGACCGGCTGGTGCCCGCAGTTCGAGAGCGGCGCGGTGCTTGTCCTGAAAGACGGAAGCGCCATGCTGCTCGGCGGCCCGGAAAGCGAACCTTTCGCGAAGCAGGACAGCGCCATCACGGAGACGCGGAATTTTCCCGTGTTTATGGTGCCGGACGAGGAATATCCGAATGCTACTATTACGGATTTCCCGTCGCTTTTCGCGGAACTCAAAGCAAGAGAGGGAGAAATCCGTCGCGCAGGTATTGTAGGCGGCGGACGCATGCCCGCCGACTGCTACCGCCAGATCACGGAGGGATTCCGGGGTGTCGAACTCGTCGATATTACGGAGGACTACGTCTCGCTGCGATATGACAAGTCGGCGTGGGAGCGTGACCAGATCCGCGCCGCGTTCGGCCTTGCGGACCAATGTTACGACGCGATGTCGCGGAAGGTTGCGGCCGGGGTTATGGAGATCGAAGTGGCTGCGGCAGGCGAATATGCCGCCCGGAGCCGCGGCGCCACGGGATTCGGCTTCAGCGCGATTGTGGGCAGCGGCGCACGCGCGAATGCGGTCGTGCCGACCGCGACCACAAAGCGGCTTGAACCCGGCGAACTCGTTATGCTCGGCATCGCACCGAAGGTCAAGGGATACGCGGGTGTCGTAGGCCATACCCTGCCGGTTTCCGGCGAGTACACCGCATCGCAGCAGCAGATGCTGCATCATCTCAAGGAGGTGTTCCGTCTGACGAAGGCGCAATTGCGGCCCGGCAGCAAAGGATGCGAGATCGACGCGCCGGGTCGAGCCTATTACGAAAAGCACGGCCTGCTCAAATACCTGGTGTGCCCCTTCGCGCATACCATCGGCCTTCACGAGGCCGAAGCGCCCTTCTTTGGTCCGAACAGCCGGGATGTTCTTAAGCCGGGCATGACCGTCTGTATCGACGTCAGTTTCTTCGGCCACCCCGAATGGAACGGCGCGCGGATCGAGACAGGATACGAGATTACGGATAGCGGGCCTGTCCCCTTCAGCCCGAAGATGGACAATCTCCTGACGGCGTGACCCCGGGTCTTCGGGATTATCGCAGGTTCTGCCGGCCCCGGATAACAGGCCTCGCAAAGTGTCGTAATGCAGCCTCTTGACCGCGGGATTCGCTGCGGTCGGGGGAAAGGAGCAAGCAGGAAGATGCGGGCAGATGTGTTGCGGACCCATGACGCGCACGTGGTTGAACTGGACTGCGGTGCGGGAAGCGTCCTGATACCCCCGGCGCTGAACGGCCGCCTTTTTTGTCAACTGAACGGCGAACTGATACATCGGTTAGACGAGGCGGCGCTCCGAAACCCCTCACTGGACCGCTATGACAATCTGGGCGGTAACTCGCTCTGGCCTGCGCCGGAAGGAGGCCCCTTCGCGTTCAACTATCCCCCCGGCAGTAATGACTGGTATGTGCAGGACGGCATCAGCAAGGCGGTCCCGAGCATAACGCTCAGAAGCGCGACCTGTGCCGTTGTGGAAAAGCGCATCTCCCTGGTGAATCGCAAGGATGTCCGGGTCGCGCTGCTATTCCGGCGCATCGTATCCGTTCCGGAAGCACCGTTTCAGATGCCCGGCTACGCGGCGCGCGGGATGCTCTACGAAAC
>JAGMZX010000027.1:6891-27037 GCA_018005585.1 Candidatus Hydrogenedentota bacterium
AGCCGTTAAACACGAAGGTCGCCGGGCATGCAGCTTAGTCTCATCGATTGGACCATCATTGCGGCGTCGCTCCTCCTCTCGCTCGCCGTAGGGCTCTATTTCACGAAACGGGCCAGCCGCAGCCTGAGCGAATTCTTCACGGCGGAGGGAAGCCTGCCTTGGTGGCTCGTGGGCACGTCGATGGTGGCCACCACCTTCGCCGCCGACACTCCCCTCGTTGTTTCCGGACTGGTGCGCAAGGGCGGTATCTACGAGAATTGGCTATGGTGGAGCGTCCTCATGGGCGGGATGCTCACCGTCTACTTTTTCGCTGGGCTCTGGCGTCGCGCGGGTTTGCTCACCGATGTCGAGTTCGTGGAACTGCGCTACGAAGGCAGGTCCGCGGCAGCGCTCCGCGCGTTTGGCGCCGTCTACTACGGCCTGCTTGTCAACTGTATCGTCATGGGCTGGGTTACGCTGGCCATGAGCAAGATTCTCAACGTCATGATGGGTTGGGACAAGGTCTCTTCCGTGGCCATCCTCGTCGTCCTGACACTCCTGTACACAACGCTCTCGGGATATTGGGGCGTGGTGGTCACGGATTTCTTCCAGTTTGCGATGGCCATGTTTGGCTCTGTCGCGCTGATGTGCATAGTCCTGTTTCAGATGGGCGGCCCTCGCGCCATGGTCGGGCAAGTGCTGGCCGCGCCCGGCGTCGACCCGAAAGTCCTCCATTTCGTGCCCGATTTCCGCACGGCCACAGACCTTGCGATCGTCACTTTCATCGTGCAGGTGTCGCTGTTGTGGTGGGCCAACGGCCAGGGCGGGGGCTATCTGGCGCAGCGGCTCTTTTCGGCCAGAGACGAGCGTCACGCGGCGAAGGCCTTCCTGTGGTTCAATATCGCCCACTATATGCTGCGACCCTGGCCCTGGATCGTCGTCGGGCTCGCCTCCCTGGTCTATTTCCCGTTGCAGGCAGGAGAAGACTACGAATTGGCCTATCCGCGGATGATTGCGGCGCTCATGTCAAACGGCATGCGGGGTCTCATGGTGGCGTCGCTCTTCGCCGCGTTCATGAGCACGCTGAGCACGCAGCTGAATTGGGGGGCATCGTACATCACCAGCGACCTCTACAAGCGATTCATCGTACGCAACGCGTCACAACGCCACTATGTGAACGTATCCCGCCTCGTCATCGTGCTCTTGATGCTGTTCGGCGCGTTGGCTGCCTGGCAATCCGAAAGCATCGCCAAGGTGTGGATCTACCTGATGACCATCGGTGCGGGAGGCGCGTTTGTCGGGCTGCTGCGCTGGTACTGGTGGCGCGTCAATGCATGGGCGGAGATAGGCGCAATGGTCAGTTCCGTCTTCGTGGCCAACGGCAACGTGTGCTGCAAGCTTCTTGCCGTGCTCGGCCTCCTTTCGCCGGGCACGATGGAAAGCATCGACTGGTTTTATGCGTCCGACACCTACGCCATCCGCATTGTCTTCATCACCGCCGTATGTACGCTATTATGGGTCGCGATTATGTATCTGACCCCTCCCGTGTCGTTCGCCCGGCTCGACGCCTTCTACCGCCGCGTCCAGCCCGGCGGCTGGTGGGGGCCCGTGGCGCGAAATCATCCCGGAATTCGCCCCCCGTCCGCGCTGCGCCTGTGGGCGGGCTGGCTCGCCGGGACCGCCTGTGTCTACTTCGGCCTCTTCGGCGCGGGTTATCTGTGTATTGGACGATACGCCGCGGGCGCGGCGATGCTCACCCTCTTCGTCGCCTGCGGTTGGTGCATGGTCCGCAATATGCCCCGCGACATCGTGCAAACGGAGGCGGCTGAATCACGGAGGAACCTCTCCCCCGCCGCGCAGGACAATCAGGGGTGACCCGGCCACGGCCCAGAGGCATAGCGCCGGCGATATGCAATGGGCGTAATGCCCTGATGCTTCTTGAACATGTTGGTGAAATGGGCGGAGTCGCAGAACCCGAGCGCATGGGCGACCTCGGTAATCGACCGGTTCAGGTCAAGCAGCTGATTACACGCATGCTGGACCCGGCGCCGCTGATAATATGTCATAGGGCTCCACCCTGTCGCCTTCCGGAATATTACGCCCAGGTGGTCCGGGCACACGCCTAGTTGCTCCGCCAATTGCCCCACGTGGAACGGCTCGCAGCGCAAGATAGCCTCCTCGATGTGCTCCAGCGCCGCCACTATCTTTCCCCGGAAGCCCAGCCCCACCTCAACCGGGCTCTGCCGCGTATAGCAACGGCTCAACAGAACCAATGCCTTGAGCAGGCTCGACCGCAGATAGGTCAGCGACGGCGTGCGCAATTCGCATTCACGCGTGAGGTCCGCGAGTTCGTGATCCAGCGCCGTCAGCTCGTCCTTCCCAAGCTGGAACTTCGCCACCGGCCCGTCTTTCGGCTGCCGGAACAGCGCAGCCGCCAAGAACAAGGGCACCAGCCCCGTCTCTCGCCAGTGCGCCATCAGGTCGTCCGCGAGCCATTCCGTCAAGTAGTACAGATTTGTCTGATGCAACCCCCCAATTCCGTAAATCGCGTGCGTCATTCCCGGCGCCAGCACGATTACCATGCCCGGCCCCAGTTCATCCGCGCCGTAACACGTCCGATGCAGTGCTTTGCCGCAGCGAATGATCGACACCTCAAAATGGTCATGCGAATGCGGGCGGTGGTCCTGCAGGTCGGGCACATACACCGGACAACCGTAATGCCAGCCGGGATAATCGGCATCGGACGGCCCCAGCTTCCGGAAACTGCCCTCCCCGGCCATCCACGACCCTACGCGCACCGGCCGCTCCGCCGAAACCCCTACCTTATCAAGTGTCGACGTGTACAGTGGCTCAAGGACCGCGTCCGAAGAAACGTATGCCAGGGACATTCGCTTTCTCTCCCGGCTTCATCTCGGATATATTCTGACAGTGCCCGGTAGCATCATGCTGCACATTGCCCCCAGCAAAGGCAATTTATGCCAAGATTTCGCCTATCGCAACACTGACACTCGGATTTTTACAATAGCATGCCTGTTCTCAACAAGACAAAGATGATCATCACGGCCATCATAATCACAACAGACCGCCGGTCCCATCGCCGTGTCAATAAGGAGGGCGAGACCTGCGATGCAGAATCGCGGTCGCCTTTGCAGAGCCAGTAAGGAAACGCTCATGAAAATCCCCCTCGTCTCCGTGAGCCTGTTGTTCGCCATGCACTTCATTCCGCTGGTTTCCGCGGCGCAAGACCCGGCCCTGGTCGAAACCGACTCGTTCGTAATCGGCATCGACTCCCGGGCTTGTGCCGTCCGATTCCTGGACAAGCGAACCGGAACCGATTATTGCGACCACAGCGCGATTGTGCCTTTCGCCGAGATCCGCACGGCCTCGGCCACCTTTCCCGCAACTGCCGCGGCTTATGACGGCGAATACCTGACCCTTCGCTTCGCGGACACCGATGCAGAGGCGGTCTTGCGTGTAACGGCGGAACGCCGCTGCGCAGCTTTTGAAGTTGTTTCGTTTGCGTGCGAGGATGCGGAAGAGTTCGTTTTCGGCCGTATTTCACTGACGCTCATGGGCCATGCTTCCGAGACGTTCGCCGTCAGCCCACTCGCACGTAACCTGATGACCAATTGCGGACAGATCCCCGGCCGGAACCCCAGTTTGACCGGCTTCGCGGCCTGCAAGCGCTTCGGTTTCACCGGCGCACACGGCGTGATCGTTGCAGGACCTGCGCAAGAGCTGCGCGAGGCGCTCAAGGACGCCGTGGCGGCGTCTCCCGGCCTCCCCCATGCGCCGTGGTGTGGCCCGTGGGCGCTTGACGCCCCGATCAACCAGGGTTCCTACCTGATCGCGGCCCAGGAACACGTCACGGAAGAGAATGTGTGCCGCTGGATTGAAGCCGCGCGCGTTACGGGCGCGACGCAAATCGATTTGCACGGTGGCGAGTCGTTCCGCTTCGGCGATTTCGAGGTCAATCGAGCGGTTTATCCGCGCGGGCAGGCAGGGCTGAAAACCGTGGTGGACAGAATTCATGAAGCCGGACTTGCAGCGGGGCTGCATACCTTCGCCTTCTTCATCGCCAAAGACACGCCATGGGTCACGCCCATTCCTGACGTCCGTCTCGCAAGCGACGCCGTCCTCACGCTTGCTGAGGACCTTGCGGAAGACGACACTGCAATTATTGTCGAGGAGAGCACGGCGGCGATGTCTGCTGTCACCGGCTTCCAGGTGCGCAACAGCGTAACGCTCCGTATCGGCACGGAACTCATCACATACGCCGGCGCCGCCAAACAACCGCCGTACGCGTTTACAGGTTGCGTCCGCGGGGCGCACGGCACCCGGCCCGCCGCGCACGGCCGTGGCGCAAAAGCGTTCCACTTGAGGGAATGCTTCGGCCTGTTTGTGCCCGAGGCGGAGTCCACCCTTTTCGAGGAAGTCGCCCAGCGCAATGCCGGCCTGTTTAACGCGTGCGGGTTCGACATGCTCTATATCGATGCGCTCGACGGCGCGGACATCCTCGACAGCCCACAATACGCCTGGCACTACGCGGCAAAATACGCTTACGAACTGGTCCGCCGCCTCGAGAGACCGGCTGTTATGGAGATGAGCACGTTCTCGCACCACCTATGGTGCGTGCGGTCTCGAATGCAAGCCTGGGATTGCCCCGCCCGCGGCGTGAAGGACTTTATCGACTGCCACGTGGCGCACAACGCGCAGTGGCAGGCCGCGTTCCTGCCCACGCATCTGGGCTGGTGGGGCTGTTTCGACTGGGCAGGCGTACAGCCCGACCGCACGATGCCCGATGATGTGGAATACCTCTGCGCGAAGGCCCTAGCCACCGGCAGCAGCTTGTCTTTCCTCGTCGGCTTTACGCCCGGTAGTCTCACGCGGGCACACACACAACGTCTCGCGGCGATCACGCGCCGCTACGAGGACCTGCGCCAAGCCGGTACGGTATCGGAGGCTTTAAGGGCAAAGCTGGCGCAACCTGGCGCGGAATTCATCCTTGAAACGACGGAGGGGGGACAAACGCAATTCCGTCCCGCGGCATATTCGGCCAATACCATTTCGTTGGAGAATAATTCGGGGCAAGCTGTCGTGCGCAATCCTTACGGAGCGCAACCGTTGCGGCTGCGGATCGAGACGCTGTTTCAGCCTGACGCGTATGACCTGCCCGGAAATCGGGTCTTGGCCGACTGGAATAGTGCGGGCGAGTTTGGGCCTGCTGCAACGCAGCAGGGCGTGACCGCATCGTTGGACCCTGCGTCGCGGGAGGCGGGCAACGGCTTGGGAGCAGTCCTGGCCGCGGAAAACACCCATGTCGAGCCCGGTCGCGCGTGGGCCGCGTTCACGAAGGAATTCGCGGCGCCTGTCAGCCTCAAGGACAGCGGGCTGGGTCTTTGGGTCGAAGGCGACGGACAAGGCGAAGTGCTCAACATCCAGGTGCGTTCGCCGCAGCACCTCGGCGGGGGCCTCGCCGACCATTACATCCCTGTCGATTTCACGGGCACGCGATACTTCGCGCTGGTCGAGCCCGAATCGGAAGCGCTGTCCCAGTATGAGTGGGCGCACACCCGGCGCAAGACTGATTTGTTGAGCAATTCCGGCCAAGTCACCGGGTTTGCCTACCCGATGTACCATGTCTGGGTCGATTACGCGCAAATCGCCGCGCTGACCGTGGGCGTGAACAACATTCCCATGGGCAAGGCCGTGCAAGTACGACTGGGCCCCATCAGGGCGCTTACGTTACAGAAGTCGAAGCTGAAGAACCCCACGGTCACGCTCGGCGCGGCGAACGTGTGCTTTCCAATTGAACTGGAAACCGGAAGTTACCTGGAATTGTCAGCGCCGGATGACTGCAAGGTCTATGATGCGCGCGGCAACTGCCTGCAAGACGTCGCAATAACTGGCGCGGTCCCGGTACTGGCAGCCGGGGAGAACGTGCTCGCGCTACACGCCGATACGCAGGCTGGCGCCACCGCCCGCGCGAGGGTAACGGTGATGATGTACGGGGAACCGCTTCGCCAGTAAGGAACGCGGCTGGCATGGAGTCATAGCGATGAGCAACTTCTCCTGGATCGACGGCAGTATCGTTGGCGTCTATCTCCTGGCGACTATGGTTGCGGGGATTGCGGTGCGCAAATACGTGGGCCGCGTCGAGACGTTCCTGGTCGCGGGCCGTGAGATGAACGTGTATCTGGGCATCGCCTCGCTGGCCGCAACCGAATTCGGCATTGTGACCTGCATGTACACAGCCCAGAACGGTTTCGACAAGGGGTTCGCGGGCGCGACACCCGGGATTCTGTTCGGATTGGCCTACTTCATCATTGGCCGGACGGGGTTCTGCATCGAGCCCATGCGGCGGGCGGGTGTCATGACGCTTCCCGAAATGTTCGAACACCGTTTCGGATCGAACATCCGCTGGATGAGCGGTCTCGTCATCATCCTCTCCGGCCTGCTGAACATGGGCATCTACTTGCGGATGGGCGGCGAGTTCCTCATATCCGTTGCCGGCATCACTCCCGGCGGCCACACACTCGAGATTATGATGTCGCTGTTGCTCGTGGCGGTCGCGATCTACACGATACTTGGCGGCATGCTGTCCGTTCTCGTCACGGACTTCCTCCAGTTCGTGGTCATGAGCGCGGGGCTGCTGCTCGTGACCGTGATGATCATTTGCAGCGTCGGCTGGGGAAACCTGTTGGGCGCCGTGGAGGCGCATCACGGCGCGGGCGGGTTCAACCCGTTCCTTCACCCGGACATGGGCTGGCCTTACGTAATCTTCAACAGTTTCGTGGTCACGGCGTGCGTATTGACGCATCAGCCGGTCATCCAACGCGTGCTGTCCGCGAAAGATGTGGAAACGGGCCGTAAGGTTTTCACGCGGACGAGCTTCTTCTTTGTATGCCGGTTCGTCATCCCCGGTATCTGGGGCATTGCCGCGCTCGCCGCGCTCGCCCCCGGCCTGATCGGTGAAAAGACCCAGTTGGCGATGCCTCTGTACCTCGGCGGTATCCTGCCGGTCGGCGTTATGGGCATCCTCGTCGCGGCCATGCTCGCCGCTGACATGTCCACCGATTCTTCTTACCTGCTCGCGTACGGGAGCGTCATTTACAACGACCTGCTCGCGCCGCTGCGTCGGCGCAGGCGCATGACGGAAAGGCAAGGCATCCGCTGGAACAGGCTCATCGTGGCTGCGCTCGGCGTGTTTTTCCTCTTTTACGGCCTGTGGTACCCCCTCAGGGGCAGCGTGTGGACCTACCTGACCGTCACCGCCACTATCGGCTTCGCAAGCATGACAACCCTGCTCGTGTCGTGCTGTTATTGGAAACGAGCGAACAATTGGGGGGCCGCCGCAGCCATCGCCGCCGGGGCCGCCATACCGTTGGCATACCTGGTGATGGAACTGGTGCCCGCCACAAGTGCCCTCGCCGCGACAATCGGGCCGAACTGGTCTGGCATCGCCGCCTTTCTTGGCTCAGGACTGGCCATGATTATAGGTTCCCTGCTGAAACCAGGCAGCAAATGCGGCAAGGAGTGGGAGACATGACCCCGATTCACTGGTTTTGGACGCTGATTATGCTGGCGAGTCTCCTGTGGTATTCCACCGTTACGCTCTTTGTGGCGTTTCGAGGCGTGGCCGATATCCGCCACATGCTCGCTCGACTCCGCATGGGAAATGCGGAAGAAGAACGGGAGAACCCGGATTCCGAGTAGACGGCCAGTAGGCGCTTGCGGCCGCTCCTCAACTCTGACGCGCGCTGCGTAACAGGAGAATCTGCACCACAATCGCCGCCGCCGCCACCGCGGGCGCCCCCTGAAAGGCGGCGGTTACGCCGAGACACGCCGCAGCGCAGCCGAACCCGATACTTCCCGTGAACCCGCCGGCGCCCAGCAGCCCCTCATTGATGGCGGCGCGGCGGTGCCGCTCGCGCATGTCCGTGAGACTGTAATAGAGGCTGGCGAAAAAACAGAGGCCATATGCGTGCCCTATGACAGCGAAGCACGCCGCCATAATAACGAGATTCTGCGCGTGGCCGAGGACAATGCACGAGACCGCCGCGGCAATTTGGCCCAAGGCCAGCACCGAAAACCGGCCTTGCCATGCGCGGGTCCTCCCCATTGCCGCAAAGCACAAAACCGTGCAAAGGGAAAGCAGAAACGCGAGCCAGGAGTACGTGGTGGCCGGCCCGACGGCGTCGAGCAGCGCCGGGCGAAAACCCGGCCAGAGCACGAGCGAGCGGTCCGCGGCCAGCGCTTCGACGTGGACGGGATATACCGAACGCACCGCGGCAACGAGCCCGTTGGCCGTGAATGTGGCTGCCCACGACGCGTACAGCAGGCCTCTGGTCACAGGAACAACGCCCCGTTCCTCAGCGGCCGGTTCCTCCTGAGACGCGTGTCGCACCCGGTTGGTTCCCGGCGTGAGTGAGAAAAGAAAGCCAATAACAACGGCACACAACACGGCCAGCAGAAGAAAGGGCAAACGGAAGTTGGCATCATAGAGCGGCCCGGTCAGTAAGGGGCTGATCGTGAAACCAAAGGCCGTTGCAGTATTGAACCCGGCGAGATGACGGGCGCGTGTGTCCGGGTCGGGGGCCTGTCCCAGCCAGGCCTGCATTGCCGGCCACGCGAGCGCGAGCCCCAGGAACGGAACGGACGCAGCCACGAGGCACGGACCCGGCGAAGAAGTCCACGGAACCAGGATGAAGAGCAGACCGAAAATGCCGACGCCGGCCACGGCCCACCGCAGGCTGTTGCGCGCACGGGACACAAGACCCGCCGATGCGAGGCAACAGACGGCGTATAGGGCCATCTGAACCGCCCCCACCGTGCCCGACAGCGCGGCGCCCCCATTCAGTCGCTCCACAATGAAAAACGGCATCGCCAATATGCCGACCGCCACGGAAAAATCCAGCAGAAACGCCGCGGCATACATGCGATGTTGCGGCTGGCAGGCGCGACGGACGATCATGGGCGGCGGCCTCGCGTATCGACGCGCCGAGCTACCATCGCTTTGCCGATTCTCCGGCCCGCAGGAATTCCGCGCCGCGTTCGCGCAGTCTGCGGATGAGCAGGTCCAGTTGCTCTGCCGCATAAGGCCCACAGTTTCGCGTGATGAACGGATCCGGCGTCACGGACCCTTCCCCGTACCGGATTTCCCCTTGCGGCATCGGGTGAAACTCCCACGGGTGGAAGTAGAAGCATAGAAAGGGCGTGGCGCCGCGGGACTGCGCGTAGCCGATGAACCCGTCCACGTGCCGCAACATCGCTTCTGCCCCCTCGATACGGCAAAGCGGCCACTGGTCCATGTCGCGGCCATAAGGGTCCCTCGATATCATCGAGAGATCGGCAAAATTCGGCAGTTCGACGATCCGCAGGTTCCCCGGCTGCGTCCAGTCCTCCCGGCTGGGGTGATACGGCGTCAGCCGCTCCCGGAAAAAGAACATGGGATATGTCGCGTCGGCCACGTAGCCCAACGCATCCAGCGCATTCACGACCGCGCTCGACCCAAAAAGGCGCGGACACCGGAACGAGACCGGGCGGACGCCCGTGACCTTCTCGACCAATTCCGTGCACAGGCGCAGGCGGTTGGGGACTTCCTCGGGCAGGATGGGCAGCATGCCGGGAATCTCGTAAAGCGATTCGCCGATGGTCTCGTGAAAAAGCGTGTGCGCGCCAATCTCATGACCCCGCGCCTTGACCGGCTCAGCAACCTCGGGATGCTTCCTCAGGCTGTCGCCGGTGAAAAAGAATGTCGCGGGCACGGCGTTCCGGTCCAGAATGTCGAGGATGACCGGCGTGCCGTGCTGCAGCCCCTCATAGTACGGCGTCCAACTGCCGATATCCGTTTCCATGTCGAATCCAAGAACTACCTGCAATCCGCTCATAGGGCCTCCCTGCGGCGCGCTTGTGTTTCGCTGTTGCGTTCCGCGCGCATAACCATCATCATTGTGCCACGAGCGCGTGTCAAGCCCTTGAGCGGTTTCCGGGCCCCTTTGTATGAATGACGGGAGAACAGGACCATGATAGTCCCCCTCGAAAAGCCAGAACCGGATATCCAGAACTTCGTGCGCGTAATTCGCGGGGAGGTTCAGCCAGAGCGCCCGCCGCTGGCCGAGTTATTTCTTGATCACGAGGTCGAACGCGAGATCGCGCGCGCCCATCTCGGCCTGAATTGGGTCGAACCCTCAGCCGAGCGCGAGGCCATGCAGGCCTATATCCGTCATCGCACGCAAGTCTATTACCGCATGGGCTACGACTACATCCGTGTGTCGGGCGGCATCGATTTCCCCGGTTACTATCTCGATACGGCAGACACCGCGGGCCTGTCCCGCGGCGACCGTCACTGGGTCAACGAAACCCGGGGGCCCATTGCCTCCTGGCAGGACTTTGAAGAATATCCCTGGCCCGACGCGGCGCGGGCGGAGCTGTGGTTCTACGAATACGCCGCGCAGAACCTGCCCGAGGGCATGGGCCTCTTTGTTTGCCCCACGAGCGGATTTCTCGAAATACCGCTCGATACGCTCCTCGGCTATCAGAATCTGTGCTATCTCCTGTATGAACAGCCCGACCTGGTTCAGGCGGTGTTTCAACGCGTCGGAGAAATCATCCTCGCCGTCTACGAACGCCTGCTCGGACTGCCAAACCTTTATGGCTTCTTCCAGGGCGACGACATGGGATTCAAGACCGGCACGCTTCTGTCGCCGGAGCACCTGAAACTGCACGTCCTGCCTTGGCACAAAAAACTCGCGGCGCTGGCGCACCAACATGGACTGCTCTACCTGCTTCACTCCTGCGGCAACCTCACGGACATCGCGGACGACCTCGTCGCAGACGTAAGAATCGATGGGCGGCACTCGTACGAGGATGAAGGCAACTCCGTCATCGATTTCAAGCAGCGCTACGGCGGGCGCGTGGCTATTCTCGGCGGCGTGGATGTGGACAAGCTCGCCCGCCTCACGGAAACGGAATTGCGCGCGCATGTGCGCCGGATTATCGATGCGTGCCTGCCGGGCGGGCGCTTCGCGCTCGGTTCCGGCAATACGGTCTGCAACTACGTGCCCATACGGAATTATTTCGCCATGGTCGAGGAAGCGTTCCTGTATGGGCGCGGTGTTTAGACCGGCATGCGCAGGATCCCTTCAAACAAGAACCGGATTTCGGCAAGACACGCAGCGGTCGGCCAGGGGATACTGAGACCAGGTCTCCGGTTCACAGTGTATCTTGACTTCTCGGACGCTCGGCTGAGGATATGCATGTGTTCGTAACGCGCAGAGAACTGCTTCAGATAGGAGCATTGAGCGCCATGGGACTCTCCGCACAGGGCACGCACGCCCAGCAGACAGCGACCACGGACGCGGCGGCAGCGCCCCGCGCGTGGATGAACCGGCGGCAGCGCATCTACTGGTACGACCAGTACGCGCTGAACGATCACGAAGCGGCGTTCGCCCAATACGACCCCGACCGCATTGCCGCCGAATTGAAAACCGTCGGCGCGGACATCGTAGCGGTCTACGCGGCCAATCAGTTCAGCATCGCTTACTACCCCAGCAAGATTTGGCCTATGCACCCCAATCTGCAAGGCCGGGACTATTTCGGCGACGTATCGTCGCGGCTGCAGGCGCAGGGCCAGAAGGTCATCGCCTATATCAACTGGCTCGAATCGCGGCATCCTGAGTGGTACATGGTTCCCCTGGGCGGCAAGCCCGAAAAAGAGTTTTCTCTCGCTTCCTGGGCCAGGCCGGACAATCCGGACTGGCGCGTACAGCAGGTGCCCGGCGGTTCATGGCGGTTCGCGTGCATCAATTCGCCTCGTCGCGCGCAGGTGGTCGCCGTGGCCCGCGAAATCATCGAGCGATATCACCCCGACGGGTTCCATCTCGACATGTTCTTCAATCCCGGCGTGTGTGTGTGCGGTTATTGCCGGCCGGCGCTGGAGGAAATTTGTGGCACAACAGATATCACCATCGACACGATCAACGCGCACTGGCGCGCATTCATTGACTGGCGCAGCGATTGCAGTTCTTCGCTCATCGAGGAATTGAGCGCCGCTATGCGCGAGCACGGCGTCTTTACGGCGCACAACGGCCAGAATCCGCTCTGGCTGTCGCCCATCTATGGTTTCGATGAGCGATGGCTCCCCCATCTCGACCTGTACGTTTCCGAAATCTTCTATGACCTGCATGCGTCAGATCTGACTATGCGCTGGCACCGAGCCATCGGCAAACCTTCGTGCGAACTGCTCACGTCGACATCGCCGAACCATGCGCACCTGTCCGTGCCGTTTACCGCATGGCAGGTCAGCGCCGCAAGCGCGAAGGCCAACGGCTGCACCGTGCTCGGCCCTTGCTGCGTCGGCGCGTATCCGGACACCACCACTTCGCAGCGCCTGCTCGAAACGGTTCGGAAGGGACTGGAATCTTTTGCGGAAGACGCGGATCTTCACCCGGGCGCCGTGCCTTGTGCGAAGGTTGCGCTCGTCTTCTCATGGGCTACGCGCAAGTATTACCGCGCGGGACGCATGGACTGGTCGCAAGAACTGGACGGCTGGTCGCGCGTGCTCATCGAGGAGCACATCCCCTTCGAGGTCGTCGTCGCGGAGAATGTCGAGACTGCCGAAGACCTGAGTCGTTATGACTTGGTCATTCTGCCGGATAACGCGTTCCTGAGCGACGCCTTCTGTTCCGTCGTTGCCGCGTACGCGCGCGCTGGCGGGCACGTTCTCGCGACCGGCGCTACGTCCCTGGGCGACGAGCGCGGGTATCCGCGTCCCGATTTCGCGCTTGGCGAACTTCTTGGCATCACATGCAAGGGAAGCACGGAGGGCCCCTTCGCCATGGATGGCCCCCTCGAGCCCGAACCTGCTTCAGGCGTCTTCCAGCAGATAGCCGGGTCTGCCGTCGTGCTGACGCGGTATATCGCGACCGACCCCGCCGGGTCTGTTGCGGGATACCTGGACCCCTGCCCCACGCAGCCGGCCAAGTGGCCAGTCGCGGTCGCACGGAGCGTGGACGCGGGAGAGGTCCTCTATGTCGCGTTTGGAATTGGGCGTTACTACGCCAATCACAACCTCGTCCATGCGCGCGACCGCATGGCGCGGTACCTTGACCGCGTGCTGCCGCGGCGGCAGCTAACCGTTGACGCGCCGAGATGTCTTGAAGTCACCATCTGGCAACAACGCGCGCCCGAACGCACGATCATCCATCTGGCCAATCGCACCCCGCTTGCCCACGATATGCCGCGCATTCACGAGATTCCGCCTTTGCATAACATCCGTATCACCCTGGAAGCCCCCTGCCCGTCCGCGCGTGTGACGTGCCGTCACGCGGAGGCAGCCACGACAATCGACGGAAATACAATCCGCGCGCATATCGAAATGTTGGACGTTTATGCGGCTCTGATTATTGAACCTGCGGGAGAATGAGGTTTGACGATGATGTGGCCGTGGCTGTTGGTCACGGCTTCAGGGGATAGCCGGAACATCGCCACGCTCCAAACGGCCCGCTTTCACGTCCACCGCCGTGTTGTTAAACACATTTGGGCCCAGTACGATCGGCCGGTTGTCTCCCGAGACATCATTGACTTCAACGATCACGTTTTCCAAAACGTTTCCAGACACCACCGCGTCGCCCGCACCAATGGTCAGACGCATGCGCGGCTCGAGAATGGCGGATTGAAGACAGTTACCCATGACCACGGTGCGCGAGCCGCGCGCATCGATGCACTGCGCGCACGAGCCGCCGGGTTCCACCGTGACCACGTTATTGGCGATGACGTGCCGCTGCGAACCCGCCCAGGACCGAAAGGCGATGTCCAGTTGCCCGCCCTCTTTAACCCGCACGATGTTGTCTGTCATGAGGATTGAGTCGGCTCGGTCGCTCCCAATGGCAACGTGGGTCTGACCGGTGATCTCGACGTAATTGCCTCGGATTTCGCCTGGCCCGGTCAGTATTTCAACGGCATCGGAGCCGGCGTTACCCAGCACGTTGCTTAGAACCTTCATATTCGGTCCTTCGAGCATGATGCCGAGCCTGTGCGCGTCCCGCACGGTCGTGTTTTCAATCGTGATATCGTGGGCAGGCGCGCCGCCTGACTGCCCGGGCACGCCGTAGAAGGCCTTAATCCCGCAGAACTCAAAACGGTCATGCGAAACATCCGGGTTACCCGTTCCTTCCGTGTTCTGATCCCGGTTGGCGTCCACGTGAAGGTCGCGGATGATGATACCCCCGACACCCTCGCCAATGATGCGGACGACGTTCGTATTCTGCCCGGGCCCCAACACAAGGCGCGTGGCGGCGCCCATGCCTGCCAGCGTGACATCGCTGCGATCGATAATGACTCCGCCCAGTGTCCCCTCCACCCTCCGGATATCGTAAGTGCCCTCCATCAGCAGCACCATGCCCCCTGCGGGCGGCAGGGTCCGCACCGCCGCGTTGATCTCTTCCTGATCTCCCGAGCCGTCGCACACGAACTGCGCTATGGCCTTCGCATGTTCCGAGGAATCGTGTGTGGCAACGATGGACGTGGCGGCAGAGACGGCGTTCGCGATACCGGAGAGGCTTGTCATCGCCGTGACGAACAATAACACCCGCACACTCATGATTCTCCTCCCTCTAATGACCTGACCCCCGCGACAGATTCCAGAGGCTCCAACACGGCATGAGGGACACTAATTGCCGGCGCGCCTCACGTAAACGTCACATTTCCGCAAGTCACGCTTGGGGTCAGACGATCTCCTCGGCCACGCCGTCCCAGCGTACCTGGCGTTTCTGGTGGTACGAGGCGACGCTCATAAGGACGGTGACCACTTCGACGAACGCCTCGTCCTCGTTACATTTTGGGCGTTCGCCCGTGCGCACGCACTGCAGGAAGTCCTCCATGTGCGTGGGCCATTTGGGCGCTTTGGACGCATCGTATGCATACGCGGGCTTTAGTTCCCGCGCCATATGCGGGAAGGCCGCCTGGTCCGGGTAGATCAGAAACGTGTTGGCATCCTGACCGATGGCGTTGAAGATGAGCCGGCCGTTCTTCCCGATGTATTCCGGCGGTTGTTCGCGCGCGGAATTCATGCAGCCCTCGAACACAACGGAGCAGTTCTGCTTCTCGAAGGTGTAGTTCGCGAGCCAGGTGTCGGGCGTTTCGCGTCCGTCCTGATAAAATGCGTTCAGCCCCGCGCACATGCACGTGTCGGGGGTACCCCAACCGAGGACGCTCTGCACGTGATCGAGTTCGTGGGATAGCAGATCGCCCGCCTGCCCGGTGCCGTAGGGCCAGTAACAGCGCCAGTGCCAGAAATGCTGCTCGTCGAATTCAATGTGCGGCGCGGGACCGAGCCAGGCCGCCCAGTCCAGGTTCTTGACCACCTGCGCCGGGTCGGGGCGGTCATATACGTTGTAGTACCCATACCATCGCCAAGGCGCGCGCTCTTTCGTGCCATTGAAATACCGGCCCGTGTGAATCAGCGTAACCGGGCCCAGCGCGCCGTCCCGGATGCGCCCGCCGGCCTCCGCGGTGGACGGGTACTGTCTGCCTTGATGGCCCAGTTGGAATACCGTCCCCTTCTCCTTGATCGCGGCGCGCATGCGTTTCGCCGCCGCCACGGACGTGGTCCACGCCTTTTCGCAATAGACGGCTTTGCCCGCATCCACGGCGTCGAGCACCATCTGCTCGTGCCAGTGGTCCGGCGTGGCGATAACGACGGCCTCGACCGCCGGGTCCGCGAGCAGGTCGCGATAGTCGTGGTACCGTTTCGCGTCCGGATTCCTCGCCGCTTCCCACCCGCGCTCCAGATGCGGCGTGTAGACGTCGCACACGGCCACGACTTGGGCGCTATGGATGGAACCTGTATATTTGATGAGATCCCAGCCGCGCGTACCCGCGCCGATATGGCCCAGGCGCACGGGGTCTGGCTCTGCTGCCGCGCCGGTGAGTATCGCGGGGGCTGCAATCGCGGCGGCGCTTGCCGTAAGCATCGTTCTACGCGAGATATCCTTCGGCTTGTGCATGACGTTCCCCTTTCTCACGTTGAAGTCCTTCATTATCCGTTCGCGCCGTGCATCAGTCAACGCGGCCGGCAAATGGCGCCTGAGTCGCGGCAGGGTCAAACACAAGTTGTCCATCCTGCCGCGATACACCAAGGGCCGCATCCAACCGCGCTTCGAGCGGGTCCGGGCCGGTCATGCCCAGCCGGGCGCGGATTTCCCGGCGCAGCCACCAGAACCCGGAATTCCACGAATACAGATGATGCCCGTGGGGTCTGCCGGTCACGGTACTGATCGATTCGTGAAACGCCGGCATGTAGGCCAGTTCCTTCTCGAGCCGCCAGAACAGTCTGTCATCGACCCATTCCGGCGGCATGCCGTGTATGAGCCCGTCGAGGTAGTTTGCGGCATCGTTCAGGAACCACGACCCGCCATAGACGTACACGCCGCTATGGCCGTCGAGCAGGTCGCCGTCGGCCTTCGAGATCACGCGCATGCCGTAGGGGGATTGAATGCGCATCGTGGTTTCCAGATGCCGCTGCACGAGTTCATCCGGCAGCAGTTTCCGCCCGAACACCGCATACGAGAGCACCTCCCCGTAAAGGCTGTCCTGACCGACGTGTTCCTGTTGTTTCAAGCTCGTGGCGAAATAGCCGCCGGACTCGTTGAACATGCGACAGTAGCCCGCAATGGCCGCGTCAATATCCGCGTCGGTCACGTCAAACCCAAGTTCGCGCGCCGCCATCAAGGCGCCGCAATGAAAACCCTGGTTCGAAGAGGGCGCGTCGTCGTCGTCGTAGGGGAGCTGGTCGTGATATGTTTTCATGCACGCTTTCTCGGGCGTCAGCCTTGGAGGAATATACAGTCCGTCAACCTCGTGCTCGCGGATAAAGCGGTAAGCCCGGCTGACGGTGCGCGGGTCCGGGTCGCCGCCCGCCTGCTTTACTATGTGCGACCAGATGAGGTAGTACTGCGCGTTGTCTTCGTAATTCACGCGCTCATAGAACACCGCCCCGTTCGACTCCGCGTCAAATTTCAGGTCCTCCAGCCCGCGGCTCATCCAGAACCCGTCGCTGACCCACTGTTTCCAGCCGTAGCCCACGCCTGAAATGAAAATGTAGTCGCTTTCGGGCCGCAGCAAGTTGCGGCGCAGCAGCAGGTACGACGTATTGCGCAGAATCGCTTCCAGCGCCGACCGGTTAAACCCCTTTGCGTTTGCCAAGGCCAGATGTGCGCTCAGTTGGATGCCGTATTGGCCCTGCACCGGCGAGGCAAACACCCACGTTGTGAACGACTGCGTTTCCCCCGCTTCGATATGCTGCCAGCCGTCAAACTGGGCCCGGTACACGCTCGTCGCGTCCACTTCCCGCGGAATCATGACCATCCGCTCCGGCGAGCCGTCGCCGGTTGCCAGGAAGATTCGTCGTTGTTGCGGGTCGCAGCCCAGGAAACTCCGGTTCTCCCACAATCCGGGCGAATCGCCCAGAACGCCGTAGAACGTGTCTTCTACGCGGCATCCAATCATCGGAAATGTCTGCCAGGCGTTGTCGCCAAAGCCCGGGCCCGTACAACTCGGGCTGTAGGTCTTGGATTCCGTCTCGTCACCGAGGAAGGTGTGATATGTGCCGTTTTCCGGCGCGCGCCACGCCATTTCGAGGTAATACCGGCCATCGGCGTTAGCCGTTACGGTCGCGACCCGCTCGTACAGCCCCGGATTCAGCAGCCGCCACGACTCGGTCAGGACCAGTCCCGGCGCAATGCCGCCGCGCAGTTCGACGCCCGTCCCGGCGGGTGTGACTTCGGCATACGAAACGTTCGTGCGTCCCTGCGGCTGCACCACGCACAGGGCCGTCCCCGGCGCGTCCGCCGCAAGCACGGGCTGGCCGTGGTCTAGCATGACAACGCAGCCCGGCGCCGCCTGTAACTGCAATTCTGGCGCCGCGAGGACCGCGGCCAGCACCACAAACGACAACCCCGTATACATGACCCACACTCCTCGTTTCGATGTTCGCAAGCATAGAGTATTGTGCGCCAAGAGCGCGAGCATGTTTTGCCCCCGCCAAAACGGCTACTATGCCTCGCGCCGTCTTCGACGGCGAGCATGGAGGATACACGGGAAATGCGCAGGCGGGAGTTTTTGAAGGCCTTGGCGCTGGCGCCCATGTGCGCTGGCGCGGCAGGCCGCGCGACGGCCGCGGCGGAACAAGGCAGCCCCACGCGCCCGGCGCGCTTCTTCTTTGTGTCGGAAGGGAAAACGGTGCTCCTGAATGCCGACGGCAGCGGTTTGCGTTGTCTCGAACTCGACGTGCCCAACCAGGCCACCTGGCAGCCTGCCGGGTTCTTCGATGATGGCCGCGTGCTCTTGCTGAGCATGGAACCCCGGCGCGACGGGCCGGGCAAGCCGTTTGACGAATATTACCACCAGACGCCGACGCATATCTGGATTTACGACCTGGACAGCGGCGCGCTCGAAGAGGCCGCCACACACGAGCGGCTCGCCGTCTTCTACACGCCGCAACTCCTCCTTAAGGACGGGCGCATGCTCGTGCAGGTCATCCGCGACAAGGTTCCGCAGACTTTCAACATGAATCTCGACGGCACGGACGCACGCGCGTTCACGGGCCCCGGCGAAGGCATGCCCTACGGCCTCAGCCTGAGCCCTGACGGCACGCGCGTGGCCTACCACCTCGCCAGCCCGTCGGGTTACCAAATCTGGACGAGCGATGTGAATGGCGGCAACCGCATCTTGGTGGCGGGTCATCCCGACCACCTTTATTTCTGCCCCCAATGGTCTCCCGACGGCGCCTGGCTGGCTTTTCAGGACTGCCTGTTCCATCAGGACCCCGGCCACGACTGGTCGGACCTCTGCCTCAGTCGCCCCGATGGCTCAGAGCAACAATTGCTGACCACGGGACAAGCCCTATGGTTCGCGGCCACGTATGGCCCGCCCGATAATCGCGGCGGCGGCTCGAACGTTCCCGTCTGGACCCACGACGGCGCAATCCTTGTGTCGCGCAGGCTTCCGGATTCCAAAGTCGCGTGGGAATTTCAGGCCCTTCGGCCCGACACCGACCACTTCAACCGCGACTTCAAACCGGAGTTGGCGCACGGGGGCGCGGAGATTCACCGGATCGACCCGCGCGACGGGTCGAGCAAGCGTCTCACGCATGCCGACCCGCCGGTTTGGGATTTTCGCCAGAGTGAATCGCCCGACGGCCGCCAATTCCTCTTCTGCCGCGCCGAAACCGCCGGTGTCCCCGCCATTTGGATAGCGGACATCGATGGCCGCAACCCGCGCATGCTGACCAGAGGCCTGCACGACCGCGGCGCGGACCATCCGCGCTGGTTGCCGCAGTCCGGTTGAATCCCTGAGGGCTGCCCAGGACCCTCCCATCGGAACGCGTCCCTCGGCCAAGACATGCTTGATTCGCAGGGCGGCTGAGGTCCATCTTAGGTCCGGACTTGCAACAACACGAAGGGACGTCATCATGCACACTTCCCTTGCAGTTCTGCTGGTCATGCTTGCGCAGGATGCTCCCCTGCCGCGTGACGCGCTGGCGCCGCGAGGGCGCATGGATCATCCGTGCGTCAATATCACGGCGGCGGATATTCAGCAGGCCAGGAAACGCGTGGAGCGATATGAGTGGGCGCGAGAGGAGCGCGCCGCCATTTTGAGCGAGGCGGATTCGTGGCTGCGCGAACCGGACGCCTACTGGCTGCAATTCCTTCCCAAACCCGGCGCGTGCTACGCCTATGGTTTCACGGGCTGCCCCATCTGCGATGGGAAGACCGGCACCTGGGCCAAGGCCAACTGCACGTGGGAAAACCCCGGGCACGTGAAGTGCGACAAGGGTCATGTGTTGCCGGACGCCGAACATCCCGATACGGGCGACGGCTACCAAGCGCCCGACGGACGCATTCATTACTTCGCGGGCCAGTTCAATGCGTGGGTGACGGAGCAATGGACGCTGCACGCGCTGCCGAGCCTGACGCAGGCGTATGCGATCACGGGCGAAGAGAAATACGCGGTCCGGGCAGCATTGCTCCTCGACGCGCTGGCGTCCATCTATGCCGAGTCGACCTCGGGATCGTGGGACTATCCCAGCACGCCGCCGAGCGGCCGCTTTGCCCGGCCCTGGTATCAGGTTGCCCGAACACTCGTCTACTACGTGGACCAGTATGAC
>JAGMZX010000027.1:27137-30579 GCA_018005585.1 Candidatus Hydrogenedentota bacterium
CGCAACTGGCTCTTGTGGCACGCCGGCGACCCTCCGGACGCAGCCCGGAAACTGCCGCCAGACCTTGCGCGGCGGGTCAGCGGCTCGTGGGTCGCGGGAATGAAGGGCCTCTCGATCCTGCGCGACGGACGCCAGGCCGCGCTGTTGCGGTTCGGCCCATCGCTGAACCACGGCGACCCCGACGACCTCGCCCTTCAGTACTACGCCGACGGCTACGAATGGACCTACGACATCGGGTACGGGCTTGGCAGTACGCATTGTCACGTCGGATGGGCTTCGAGCACCGTCAGCCACTGCCTTGTCACCGTAGATGAAAAGAACCAGCTCGGCGCGGACGGTTCCGGCGGAAGCCTGCGGTTTTTTGCCGACCTGCCCGGCGTGAAGGTCGTTCAAGCGTCGAGCGAGGCGAGTTATGCGGAACTCCAGGTCGCCAGCTACGAACGCACGGTCGCCCTCGTGGACGGCGCGTATCTGGTGGACATGTTCGAGGTCTGTGGCGGAACACAGCACGACTATGGGTTCGGAAGTTTCGGCGAGAGCCTCGCGCCTATTGGCGCGACGGACCTGAAGCCCCACGAGGGCAGCCTTGCGGAAGGCATTGCCTGGGGCCGGCTTGTGGGCGCGGACGGCGACATCAGGGGCTACCCCAACAAGCCCTACTGGAACCCACCCCCGGGGAACGGCTATGGCTTCTTCTATGACGTGCGCCGCGGCCAGCCGACGGAGACAGTATGGGGCGGCCTGTGGACCGTTACCGGCGAGCATCCGGCGACGCTGCGCGCGCTCCTCGCCGGCGACCCCGCGGAAGCGTTGTACGCCACGGCCCCCGGGCTCTACCCCCACTATCCCCCGGCCCGTTACTTGCTTGCGCGCCGCCAGGGCGACGACCTGCGGAGCACGTTTCTCGCGGTCTACGAGTCCGTACCACAAGACGGGCAGCCCGCCATCGAGGACGTCCGCCGTATCGGGCCCGCCGCGCTCGAAATACGCCGGACCGGGGACCGCCTGGACGTGATCGTCGCAGGGCCCTGCGAGGTGGATGCCGCATTCGGGCGCATCGCGTTTCAAGGCGAGTTCGCGTTGCTCGCCGGGGATGTCCAGAACGTCCATGACGTTTACACCGTTGGTTGTACGACGTTGCGTCTTGATGACCACCTGCTCGATGAGGGTTCCGCCGGATTTACCGCGACCATCACCGCCGTCGATCCCGACGCCTGCGCCGTCACGCTGGACCGCGACGCAGACCCCGCCCTGTCCGGCCAGGTGGCCGTCTTCTCAAACCCTGTCTATTCGCGCACCACGGCCTATCACGTCCGGTCCGCCGAAGGGAACCGCATCACCTTGGACGCCAGCTCGCTCAACCTCGGCGTGGGACGCGTGCAGGCCGTGCCCGACGCGAAGACCATCACGAGCGACATCCCGCACGAGTACGCGCGTTCCGTGAAGCGGCGCTCGACCCGCTTTTTCGATGGCAAACGCATCCTGGGCGAAACAGGCGCAACAGCGCGAATCGTATCGACACAACCCGGTTCCCCGCTGACGCTCACCGTCGATGATGCCGGCGCGTTTCAGCCCGGTGAACGTTTTACGTACCAGGATATTACCCCCGGCGACACGGTTCGCTTTCCGCGGATACGGCATGCGCCGGTTGCCGCGCGCTGAATTCGAAACTGAAGACTAATAAAGTCGATCGCCACGCGAACCCGCATGACGTGTCTTTGTTCCAGCGGGAATCCCTTGGAAGGCAGCTGGCATTGCGTCAAATCCACTGCAACACGCCTGCAAACAGAACGAGGCAAGTAATGTCGAAGGCGTAGATAGCGGAAACAACCCCGATCTTTCGTTTCAGGCTGTGCATGTCAAAGACGGAGAAGGCGACAAGGAAGAAGGGCAAATAGCCTATGGCGAAAATAAGCCAGGGCGCGCTCCGGCCCCACCACGCGTAGTCCCAGGTGAGCGCGCCGGCCCCATTGAGCAGAAGCTCAACGAGCACGCAAAAGATCGACCCGCTGACCGCAAAGAACACCCTGTTCGGCACGCCAAGAATCCTCAACTTCTTGTCCGCCGGGAGCATTTTCGTGAAGACAATGCCCGCGACGGCGAACATGAAGCAGAGTTCGATATTCAGGCCTATCAGGATCAGGAAAGCGCTTTTGCCCGGCGCTCCCCAGACCGGAGCATGTTGAGTAAAATGGAGGACCAGCGCGTTCCAGGTCTCGTTGAACCAGTCCATGCCCCAAAAGGCCAGCCCAGCGAGCACGAGACTCCAGTTGTTCCGTTCGACCTCGACTGTGTACACGTACACCACAAGGGCGAACAGCGGAATGACATACCATTGGAAATGACTGCCGTCACGCAGCATGCTTTGCGCTTCCAAGGCGGATGGCGTCATGTTGATTCTCCTATCCAGGCAGGACCGTCGTATCGCCACAGCGATTAACAGTAGTGACTTCATGTGCCCGTTTCAACGCTGACTGCATCACCACCGCAAGGCCTTTCCCCTTCTTTTTTGGCATAGCCGACTGGACATCAATTGGTATACGATGCACAGGCGGGTCACAGTGCAATGCCGCGCCTGGCCGCGATCCAGCGAAACTGACCGCGAAAAGGAGAAAAGGAAGTGTTTGCAGTCATTGTCTTCGCCGCCATGGGCGCCGCAGTCTGGCAGCATCCCGCCGGGATGGTCACCGGTAGCACGCTCGAGGAAGTCCGCCGGAAACTCGACACACAACCTTGGGCTCGCGCTGTCTATGATGCGCAAAAGGCAAGCGTCTCCGTCTGGATGGACCCTTCTTCAGCGGGATTGGAGCAGGTCTTCCCAAAACGCCGCGGCAATGTCTACCACAACTTCTCCTGTCCCGGTTGCCGGGTCCGGCTCACGTTCGAGGCGTTCAACCCCGGACCGTTCACGTGCCCGGCCTGCGGCAAGATCTACGCGCCGGATACCGACGCCGGTATCTACCCGGAGGGTGATATTTACAACGGTACCATGTATGACGGCTGGGCTTGTCTCTTTTACCTGCAGTCGGCTACCGCCGCGGCGGACATCGCCATCATCGGCCGCACGGAGAACAGCGCCGCGCACCTTGCCCGGAGCCGCGAGTTATTGCTTCTCTTCGCGAACACCATAAGCAATTGTCCCACCGACCACGCGCACGACGGCGATTCGGCGCGTATTCTCACCTACAAGCGCGAAGGCGACAACAAGATACTCTCGGACCTGGCCGTAGCATACGAATTGTGCCGTGATTCCATGACGGCGGAAGAACGGGCACGGGTGGAAACCGGCGTTTTGCGGCGTATGCTCGATGACGTAATGATGGAGCCCATCTACACGTACGACCACAACAACGTGTACCAATGGTACCGCACCATCATGCAGACCGCCGCGTGCCTGGAACGCGACGACCTCGTGGATTGGTGCTTCGGTTACGGCGCATTT
>JAGMZX010000027.1:30679-48061 GCA_018005585.1 Candidatus Hydrogenedentota bacterium
CGTCGTGGTGGACAAGCAGTCACAGCCCCAGGGTGAGGCGCTGCGCGGCGAAAGCGTCCCTGAGGCAGCCGTTTTTTACGCAAGCCCGTTGATGCAGTTCGCCGAGCTGCGCGGAGACCGGATCTATCCGCAAACCTCGCGTTACCGGCGTTCGGTGGCGGTAGTTGAAGATGTTGTCATTGAATGTTTCGACGTGCACGGCGGCGAGACAAAGGACTGGATCCTTCAGCATGCGGGTGGGCCGCCGGAGTGCAGCATGGCGATGGAACCGGCGTCCTTCGAACCCGCGGACTGGCTCTACAACGGAAGTGACCGGGTTTTCATGAGCATGAACGGGGAAGACTGGTCGGCGACTTGGAGTGTCGGTAACATTACCTCCCGACTCAGCATGCCGGGCGTACCGGGGACACAAGTGTATCGCCTGGAAACGTTCCCCATTGAGAATGCCGTTGTCACCAAGGACCACCCGGTGTGTCAGACCTTGTGCGTGCGGCGGCGGCAAGATGGGCCCTTCCTGGCAATATGGGACACCTGGGAGGTTGAACCGAACCTGCAATCGATCGCTTGCGTGCCGGGTCAACCCGCGCTCCTGATCCACACCAAAAACAACGTCTATCACCTGCTCTTCGGCCCGGGCCAGGCACCGTTCCCCGATGGCATCACGCTGGCGGGCGACGGTTCGGTCAGTCTGCTCCGGAACCGCGACGCGCTCGCCCTTGCCGGAGGGACCTGGACCAGTGTGTCAGCCGCGAACGGCGAAAGCGCAAGGATAAGTCTCAACAAAACCGGCAGCGCCGAATGGGACTGGTCTCAGGGCAGCGACCGCCTCGGCCGCGCCGCGCCCATTCAATACGATACCTTTGGCGGGGTTGACCATCCGCGCGACTGCGGCGATATAGTGGCTGCTATCGAAGGCCGCCTTTCTCCGGAGTAACCCGCGCGAAGCGCAGTCCTTACTGCCGCGGACTCCCGTTCGGCTGAACATGTCTCTGCAAGGTCAAAGAAACCGCGGCGGCGGGCACTTGGGCGCACGCTGCCGACGCCAATCCCGGCGGTAATACGCCCCCATTCGTGGTCTCAGTCAGCGGCGGGACTGCCCCCACCGGCCAACAGCGGAACCGGAGTGTTCTAACGCATCGCGCAAGGACTGCCTCCTGATATTTCAAGAGACCTCGGGTCCATATCCTGGTCCCCGCGGAAATGTCACATGACCAACCTGAGTTTACAGCAGTCTCGTGGCTCCGGGCGTGAGCACGGGATAGCTTCCGTCGGGCCCGGGCAGAACCGGCGGTTCCATGCCGTCGCGGCAATCCTCCGGCCTGGGCGCGTAAGCGAAATCGGATTGCATGACCTGTTCCCAGGTGATTTCTTCGCCGGTATAGCACGAAATCTGACCCATCACGCCAATCATGGTGCTTCGCGCCATGTACTCACCGTTGTTCACGGGTTCCCCCGACCGGATCGCCTTGAAGAGCGTGTCGTGCTCGACCTGATAGGGGTTACAGTCGCCTTGCCACTGCCAGTTGTTCTCCCCCCAGATGCGGCAGTCCATGATGGAGGCCTTGCCTTTGCTGCCGAAGACAACGCTGGAAGATTCGTTATAGCATCCCGTGGTGGTCCGGCAGAACGCATAGATGCGGACGCCGTTCTCGAATTCGTAGACGACCGAATGGTGGTCGAATACGTCGCCGTAAATCGCCGCGGTCATCGAAGACCGCCCGCCGAGACCGTGACACTTGACCGGCGCGGCGTTCCCCATCACCCAGCTCGCCCGGTCGAGATTGTGGACCAGCGACTGCGGGACATCGTCTCCTGAGAGCCAACGGAAATGGTACTGCGTGCTGCATTGCCACTCCAGCTCGGTAAGCCCGGGGGCGCGGTCAATGATCACATAGGGCTCTCGCAGAAAATTCTCCTCGATGCATACCACATCGCCAATGGCCCCGTCGCAGATGCGCTGCACGGTTTCCGCGTAACCCGCGTGATACCGGCTTTGCAGTCCCGAAACCAGGCACAGCCCCTTTTCTTTCGCCACCTCGCCCGCCCTTTGCATCAACCGGATCCCTGCGGGGTCAATGCCGTGGGGTTTTTCGACGAAGACATGTTTGCCCGCCTGGATGGCCGCCATCGCGTGAAACGGATGGAACTTCGCCGCGTTCGCGACCAGCACAACGTCCGAAGCTTCTATCACGTGTTTGTACCCGTCAAAACCCGCGAAGCAGTGGTCGTCGTCTACAATGACCTGGTCCTTCTTTTGTCCCCTGAGCCGTTCGCGCCGGGCCTTGACGCGGTCCAGGAAGATGTCGCACATCGCCACAAGCCGCGCACCCGGGTCCGCGCTCAATGCTTCCGCGGCCGCGCCCGTGTTGCGGCCACCGCACCCAATCATGCCGACACGGATAATGTCATTGCCCGCAGCATAGGCATTTCTGGCAATGCCTTGCGCGCCCGCGACAGCCGCGGACGCCAAGACCGCGGAACTCTTCAGAAAATCGCGCCGCGTCGTGCCGCGGCCGTTGCCCGACCCTGCTGCGTCTGTCATGTTCTCTCCTCCTGTGCGCGACACGCTTGCACGTGTTGCGATCTGATGACCCCGGCGGCCCGCGCGGTGCGAAACCACTGACTTCCGTCCCGGGCTTCATATTTCGGGTCCGGAAACGTACTTTGCCATCCCGCATATCCATTATGGGCACCGCCCCGGAGACTGTCAACACGCACGTTTGGATGGCGTTACACAGGGTTTTTGTGACGATGGGTCTCGCCAGAAGGACTTCCTGCCACGATGTCACAGGCCCGAGCAGTGCGTTTTCGCGGCAGGGTTCGAGATGAAGGAGGCGCAACGTGGAAGTCTCTGATACAATGGCACTTTCGCTTCTTTACGCGGCAGGCCCTGCTATGCCCTTCATAAGGCTGCATTCCCCGCCGCATAAGGTGTGTTTGGAAGCCGAGGGGCGTTGTATGCCCGAGTACAGAAGAGGAGGTTCTATGGGCACTCAAGAGGTTCTCTTTCACGCAACCGCTGTAAACCGGCGGCAATTCCTGACCTTGGCGGGAGCATTCGTGGCCGCGGCGGGCGTAGCCGGCGTTCCAGGCACCGCGCGCGCGGCAGACCCGATCACGTTACCGCCACTGCCCTATCCGGACGACGCGTTGGCGCCGGTCATCTCCGCCAATACCATCAGTTTCCACTATGGCAAGCATCACAAGGGCTATGTCGACAACCTGAACAAGCTCATTGCCAACACGCCCTATGAAGGCCAGCCTCTTGAGAAGATCATCGCGGGCGCTGCGGGCAAGGCGGATGAGACGGCTATCTTCAACAATGCGGCGCAGATTTGGAATCACACGTTCTATTGGCAGAGCCTTTCGCCCAATGGCGGCGGCGATCCCCCGGCGTCGCTCATGAAACAGATTGAGGCATCCTTCGGAAGCCTGGAAGACTGCAAGAAATCCCTAGCCGACGCCGCCACAAAGCAGTTTGGCAGTGGCTGGGCCTGGCTGGTCCGGCAGGGTGGCGGCCTCGCGGTCACGAAGACTCCGAATGCCGAGTTGCCGTTGACACCCGACGTCAAGCCGCTCCTCGTCATCGACGTTTGGGAACACGCCTACTACCTCGACTATCAGAATCGCCGGGCAGACTATGTCGCTGCCGTGCTCGAAAAACTGGTCAACTGGGAATTTGCGGCAGCAAACCTCAGCCAAGGTTGAACGCTGCCTGACCAATCGGCCCTTCACAGAGCGGCATGCTGCGTTTCTTAAAGAGGCGCTCTTGTTGCTTGTTGATAAACGGCCGCCGGCGAAGTGTCAGGAAAACATGCAATGCCAGACACGAGTGACAAACGCGTTGTTGTGATCGATCCCGGCTATGCCTCTTACGACCCGGAAGTGGAGATTCTGGGTGACGCCGGATACGCGCTTGATTTCTTTCCGGGCGAAAAGCTCGACGCGGAGGGGAAGGCGCGGTTCGCTCGGGGCGCGGTGGGCATGTTCGTTCGATGGACAAAGATCGACGGGCCATTTCTCGACACCGCCGCGACGGTCCGGGCTTTCGTGCGCTGCGGCGTGGGATACGACAACGTCGACCTCGAGGCGGCGTCCGCGCGCGGTATCCCGGTCTGTAATGTCCGTGGTTATGCAAACCATTCCGTGTCAGACCATGCCCTGGCGCTGATTCTGGCATGCGTGCGAGGTCTGCGCGCCGGCATTGAACAAATGCGGCCCAAATACAACACGCCTGCCCATACCCACATGCCGGAATTGCATGAACTGACGCTGGGCATCATTGGGCTCGGTCAAATCGGCGGCACACTGTGCACGAAGGCGCGCGGACTGTTTCACCGCGTCCTCGCCTGCGACCCTTACATCCCCGCGGAACGGTTTCACGACGTGGGCGCGGAGGCCTGTTCGCTCGATGCGTTACTTGCGGGAAGCAACGTTGTAACGCTGCACTGCAACCTGACGCATGAAACACACCACCTCTTGAACGCGCAGACGATTGCGCGAATGCGGCCCAATGTCATTGTCATCAATACGGCCCGCGGGCCCGTGGTAGATGAGGAAGCCCTCACGGCGGCGCTGCAGGCTCAGAAAGTCTTCGCCGCGGGGATAGACGTCTTCCAGGACGAACCGCCGCGCGCCAACCGGGACGCGCTCGTGTCGCATCCTCGGGTCATCGCGACCGGTCATTACGCGTGGTATAGCGAACGGGCCAGCCGCGAACTCCAGCGCCGGGCCGCTCTGAACCTGGAAGCCATGCTGCGCGGAGAATTGCCCCCCGATTGCCTCAACCGCGACGAATTGAAGAACAGAACCCGCTAGTATGTCTGTGGGATTGGCCCGTTTTTTCAGTCTTTTGCAGGCCCTTTCGTCCTTCGACCCGTCTGTTGAAGTCGCCTCTCAATTGTAATAGAGTGCGTCATGCTGCGAAATCGGGAGGCAGGGTGTACGCCGTAAACGGGGACCGGGCTCCTGTCTTGGGGGAACGGCCGTGAGTGAAACCCGGTCTTCGGACTTCGTGCCGTGTAGTGAGCCGGAGAGCCATGGAAGGGGTTGCCATATGAGTTGCGAGGCCAGGCTTGCAGGAAGGAAGGCGCTTGTCACGGGATCGGGCACGGGAATCGGGCGCGAGATCGCGCTCGAATGCGCGCGCCAGGGGGCGGATGTCGTCCTGCATTACGCGCACAGCGACGCGGGCGCGCTGAGCGCGGCCGAGGCAATCCACGCCTTGGGACGCAAGACGGCCGTATTACAGGCCAACTTCGATGATGTCGACGAAGTGCTGACGATGGGCGAGGAAGCGCTCGACTTTCTCGGCGGGGTGAATTGCCTCATCAACAATGCCGGCATCACCTTCAACAAGCCGTTTCTCAAAGTGACGCGCGAGCAATTCGACAGGATGTACCACGTCAATATCCGCGCGCAGTTCTTTCTCACACAGCTTATCGTCGCCGAGATGGAAAAACGCGGCGGCGGCGCCATCTGCAATATCACGTCGATCCACGGTGTCCAGGGCGCGCCCGAGCACTCCGTCTACGCGGGCACCAAGGGCGCTATTATCGCCTATACCCGCGCGCTCGCCGTTGAACTCGCCCATAAGGGGATTCGCGTGAATGCCATCGCGCCGGGCTGGGTTACGGTCGAGAACTACTTCAACGTGCTCCCGGGCTTCAATGAGCAAGACGCGCGGCGCGACGCGGCTGAGAAGGTGCCCCTGGGGACTTCCGGCGTCCCGCTGGATATCGCGAAGCTGGCCGTGTTCCTCTGTTCCGACGACGCGCGCTACATCGTCGGCCAGACCATCGTCGCGGACGGCGGCACGACGTCCTTGATGTCGTTGATCTCAGATTTTCGCTCGGAATCCACGGCGCGTTTCGGGAAGGGATACCTCCCGGATGTCTGAAGCACCACGCCTTGCCCACACAGGAGACCACTCATGAGTCCAGATGGCCGGACAGAACCAGCCCAAACCGGGGATTCCGGTAGCGTCTACGCCTTCGCGGTAGCGTTTGTCGCCGCGGTCGGCGGGTTCTTATTCGGCTATGACCTGGCCATCATCGGGGCCGCAAACCTGTATTTGCGGGACGTGTTTCAACTTTCCGAATGGTGGTTTGGTTTCACCACAGGCAGCGCCGCGCTCGGCTGCATGGCGGGACCGTTTCTCGGGGGCTGGCTCTGCGACGCCATCGGGCGCAACCGCACGCTCGTCATCGCGTGCGTATTGCTCGCCATCAACGCCGTCTTCACGGCCCTCGCGGGCGATTTCATCACGTTCAATGTGTTCCGCATCATTGGCGGGGTAGGAGTCGGTCTGTGCTCTGTTGCCTCGCCGATGTACATTTCGGAAGTCGCCCCCAAGCGCATGCGCGGCGGACTCGGGGTCATGTATCAACTTGCCATTGTCGTCGGCAGCATCGCCGCGCCTTTCGCTGCGTGGATCATCGTGAAAACGTTTCCCGAATCCGTTGCCTGGCGATGGATGTTCGGCTCCGCAATGCTGCCCATCCTCTTTTTTGCGGTGCTGCTGCTGTTCCTTCCATCCAGCCCGCGCTGGCTCGCGGGCCGGGGCCGGTTCGACGAAGCGCTTGACGTGCTGTCGCGCGTTGGAGGCACGGCCCATGCCAACGAAGAACTGCGAGAAATCAAATCCGCGCTCGCGGAAGAGACCGGAGATCTGCGCGAGTTGTTCCAGCCGGGCATTCGGTACGCGCTGTTCATCGGCCTGTGTCTGGCATTCTTCAATAATTGGACGGGCTGGAGCGTCATGGGGGGGTACATTCCCAGGTTGTTTGAAATGTCTGGAATGGACGACCGGTCGCAGGCGATCCTTCAGTTCGCGGTGGCGTATGGATTTATGGGGCTGGTCACGCTGATCGCCGGCGGATTGGTGGACCGCGTGGGCCGCAGGCCGCTCTGGTTGTGCGGGTCGGCCCTTATGGCCGCGATCACGTCGATTACCGGCATCGTGTTTCACTTCCAGGTCGAAGGTTTTCTCGTGCTCGTCGTCATCATTCTGTGCACGGTGCCGCACGGGCTCGCGCTCGGCCCCCTGCCTTGGCTGATGATGTCGGAAATCTTCCCTACCCGGCTCCGAGCGAAGGCCGTCGCCATAACGACCGCGTTTCTCTGGCTTACCATCTACAGCGGCGCGCAGTTGTTTCCCATATTGACCGGCTTTTCCGCCAAAGTCCTGGGTTCCGAAGGCGGCGCATTCTGGCTGTTTTCGGTCATTTGTGTCGCCGCCCTCCTGTTCGGCTGGAAGATGCTGCCGGAAACCAAGGGGCGCACCCTGGAAGAAATCTCCAGGTCCTGGAAGAAGCTTTAGAGGGTCGTGACCATGTTGAACCGAAGAAGATTCCTGGCTTCTGGGATTGGCGGGATCACCGGCTGGGCCGCAGCCGGTTCCGGGCTGTTCCAGGGCGTGGTTACCGCGCAATCGCCCCCATGTCCGGCCCCGGCGAAGGACGAACTTCTGCGCGTTCTGGAGGCCGTGGGAAAGCCGGCCCGCGTGATGACACAAGCCGACGGCACGGATATCGTGCTCTTGCCCTACGGCGGCCGCGTCCTTGGCGTCTATGCGCGGGACTCGCAGGAGAACTTCTACTGGACCCATCCGGCGCTGGGATCGGCGGAAACAGCGCGCGCGTTCTACGAAAGCGACGCCTGGCACAATTCCGGCGGGGACCGCACGTGGCTGGCTCCGGAGGTGGATATCTTTCTCCCGAAATACCCCGATTTGAGTACTTATCGGCAGCCGCGCGAACTGGACCCCGGCGACTATGAAGTTAAATCGTCGCAGCGCGGGCTGGAACTGGTGAACACCTTTTCGCTGCGTTTTTCGCGGTCTGGCAGACAGGTGTCCCTCCGACTGGGCAAGTCAATCGGAGCCGCGCCGAATCCTCTGCGGCATGAGACGACTGTCGACACACGCGCGCTCGCATACGCGGGATATACGCAATTCACAACCCTGAGGATACAAGACGAAACGGGTCAGGAACCGCCGGCCGTGGGGCTGTGGAACCTCGTGCAGATGCCCCACGGAGGCGACTTGCTGGTCCCCACGTTCAGCCGGACACGGCCAACGGTCTGGTTCGGCGACATCGCGCCAGACGACTTGGCCGTAAGCGATCATCTGGTCCGCTACAGGATGCGTGCAACGGGCGAGCACAAGCTCGGCATCCGCGCCGTGGCAACCACGGGACGCGTCGGATATCTGCACAATACCGGCGGCGCGGCTACGTTGATCATCCGGTGCTTCGTCGTGAACCCGTCGGGCGACTATATTGATGTGCCGTGGAAGAATCCCGAAGACTTCGGCTATTCCACACAGGCGTGCAACGTGAACAGCAACTTGGGCAGTTTCAGCGAACTTGAGTACCACGTCCCGGCCATTGGCGGCAGCACAGAACGCAGGTCGTGCCATGATACGGCGGTAGTCTGGGCGTTTCGCGGTCCGCTGGACGCCATCCAGGCTGCCGGGCGCTGCCTGTTATCGCCGGAGGTCTAGTTGCGGATGTACGCGGAATCCCATGTAGAGTATAAGCATCCGCGACGAGTGGGTGTTTGCAGGATTCTTCCTGCTCTTGCCGGGGTGTACGATCTGTTTATCATCGCAGCACCGAGCCGGTTATCCAGCATGTCGAGGAGTGACTGCCGGTGACAAAACCAGGCGGATGTGTGACCTTCGGCGAATTGCTGCTCCGGTTCGACCCGTGCGGCCCGCTGCGCTTTACGCAGGCGGACCTGTTTGAAGCCCGCTACACCGGGGCCGAGGCCAACGTCGCCGTGTCCCTGGCCCATTTCGGCATCGACGCGTTCGTCGTTTCAAAGGTGCCGGAACACGAAATCGGCCAGGCGTGCATCAACTATCTCCGCCGTTTCGGCGTGGACACCTCATTCATTGCAAGGGGCGGCGAACGGCTCGGCATCCTTTACGTCGAGACCGGCGCGTCGCAGCGGCCGTCCAATGTCATCTACGACCGCAATCACAGCAGCTTGCGAGACGTCCAGCCCAGTGAATTCGAGTGGGAACAGATTCTGGCCGGGAAACAGTGGTTTCACTTCTCCGGGACCGCGCCCGCGCTCGGCGCGAATGTCGTGGCGGTATTGGAAGAGGCTCTTGCCGCGGCGGGGCGCCTGGGCGTAACCACGAGTTGCGACTGTAATTACCGCAGCAAGTTATGGAGCCTGGAGGACGCCAGTCGCATCCTGTCCAGACTGTTGGACCGCGTTGAAGTCTTCATCGGGGGCGCGGAAGACGCGGAGCGCCTGTTCGGCGTATCGGTTCCCGCGCACCTCCGGGCCGATGAGCACGCCCGCGCGGAATATGCGGCCAGGGCCCTTCGTGAGCGGTTTGGATTCCAGTGGGTGGCCATGCCCATGCGCAACGCCGCCTCGGCCTCCGAACAACGCTATGCCGGAATGGCCTGCGCCGCCGAGGGGTGCGCCTTCAGCCGGGTCTACGATATCCGGATCGTCGACCGAATCGGCGCGGGAGACGCATTTGCGGCGGGAATCATTTTTCAGGTCTTGTTGGGCGCGCACCCCGCGCGCGTGGCGGAATTTGCGACAGCGGCGGCATGCCTCAAGCATACGATCCGAGGTGACTTCAATCTTGTGTCGTTGCCGGAAGTAGAACAACTGCTTGAAGGCGGCCAGGCAGGACGCGTCCAAAGATGAGCAAAGCGGATATACTAAAACGCCTTCACGACGAATGGCTGGTCCTGATCCTGCGCGGAGAGACGGCCCAACAGGCGGAAGACACGTTTGAAGCGCTCATCGAAGGCGGCGCGACCCTATTGGAGGTCCCCTTCACCACGACGGGCGCGTGCGAGGTCATTCGCCATCTGCGCGAACGGCACGGCGCACGGGTCGTTGTCGCCGCAGGCACCGTGACCACGCCGGAACAGGCGCGCGCGGCGATCGCGAGCGGTGCAGAGGGTATCGTGTCCCCGAATCTTCACGCGCCTGTGGTGGAAGAGGCCGTGGACGCGGGCGTCATCTCCGCGCCCGGATGTTTCACGCCGAGCGAAATCGCGGACGCGCTGCGCTTGGGCGCGGACATAATCAAGCTGTTTCCTTGCGACATGGTGGGCCCCCGGTTCGTGTACTTCATGCAGGGGCCTTTTCCAGGAGTGCGTATGATGCCCGCGGGCAGTATCCTTCTCCAAAACATGGAGTCCTATTACGAAGTGGGCGCGTTCGCCGGAGTGGCGGGTGTGACGACGGAACTGGCGCTCGCACGGGAGGTGACAAAAGGCGACTTTGCGGCGATTACAGCGTGTGCGCGCCGGTGGGTGACCGCCGTGCGGGCGATGAAGTCCCGGAAACCGATGTGATGAGCGCGACGGCGACCGACGCGTTCCGACTCCTCTCTATCCCCGAGATGGAGACACGTATTGCGCGTTTCGAGGCGCGCGTGAATGCTGCACAGGAGAGCAATCCGCCCGCCAAGGGTTGGGTGAAGGCGGCCCTTCACGGCGCAGGCGACGGCCGGTGCCCCGTGAGGCTCAAGCGGCTCTCCTTGGACCTGATATTGAAATATGGCGACGACCTCGCGGACCTGTTCTGCGCTTGTCCCGACGACCTGATTGCGGTTATCCCGTACGATATCACGATTGGCTATCAACTGCCCGGCAAACAGCCCCACATCAACACCGTCGAAGCCCTGATGACCAGCATGGAATGGCTGGACGAATGGGGAACGCGATGGGGGCACGCGTTCGGCGGCGTGGGCGCTACCCCTGTGGACCATCCGATCAGGGATTGGGCAGCGCTGGACGATTTCCTCAAGCACCAGGTTCCCGATCCCCGCGCGCCCGGCCGCCTGGATGCCGCCGCCGCCGCCCTCGCTCCTCACCGGGACACAAAATATTGCTACGGCGTGATTCACTTGGCGTTGTTCGAGCGGCTGCATGCCCTGCGCGGCATGGAGAACGTCTTTACCGATTTCTTGATGCACAAACCCGAAGTGAGGAGGCTCCTGGATTGTCTGGAGGCGTACCTCCGTGAGATTGTCCGGCAGTGGGCAGCGCTTCAAGCAGATGCGGTCTTCTTTACGGACGACTGGGGCTCGCAAACCGGGTTGATGATATCCCCGGAATTGTGGCGCGTCTTGTTCAAGCCCTACTATGCGCGTGTCTTCGAGGAAGTGCACCGGTTGGGCATGGACGTATTCTTCCATAGTTGCGGCAACGTGACGGCGATCGTCCCCGAACTGATTGACATCGGTTGCGACGTGCTCGACCCGGTTCAGCCCGGGGCCATGGACGCGGACCATCTGGCGCGTGAATTCGGCGGCAGAATCGCATTCAGCGGCGCCGTGGACGTTCAGGGTTTGCTAACCGACGGCTCACCGCAGGCGGTCAGGGACGAGGTCCGGCGCATCGCGGCTACGCTGGGCAAACGATTCGGCGGCGCGCTCGCGCTGGGCCCGGCGAATGTGATGACCCCCGATATCCCCTTTAAGAATCTCGTCGCACTTTTTGAAGCGGCGCATGACCAGGCATAGGAAGCGTCCATGCTCGTTATTGCGGAAGAACTGAAGACGGTCATAGCCGCCATCTTTTGTGGCAGGGGCCTTTCCGAACGCGACGCGGGCATCATGGCGGACTCCCTGGTCTATGCGCACTTGCGCGGCACGGATTCCCACGGGGTCATGCGCATTCCGCACTACGTCCGCCGCATGGACATCGGGTCCATCAATCCCCGCCCCAATACGACGGTAAAACGGACCGGCCCGGCCACGGTGGCCATGGACAGAGACCACGGATTCGGCCAAGTCTCCAACTGGGACGCCATGGGCATAGTCATCGAAATCGCGCGCGAATCGGGCGCAGGGTTTGTCGGCGTCAATCACAGCAATCACTGCGGCGTACTTTCGTTCTTCGCACAGCGCGCCATGGACGCCGGGCTTATAGGGATTGTCTTTTCGCAGGCAGATAAGGGGGTGGTGCCCTTCGGGGGCACGCTCCCCTTCTGCGGCTCGAATCCCCTGTGCTTCGGGATTCCCTCTGCGTCGGGTCCCCCGATTGTCCTTGATATGGCCACGAGCACGGTCGCGGGCGGTCATATCTTCAAGGCGCGCATGGAAAACAAGCCGATCCCGCCGACATGGGCGGTGGACGCCAACGCCAGGCCGACCACCGACCCTCACAAAGCCGTATACTGGACGCCCGCCGCAGGCGCGAAGGGCCACGGTCTGGGCGTCATCATGGACGTGCTGACCGGCATTCTCTCCGGCGGCTTGTACGGCCCGCAGATACCCGCCATGTACGGCGATCTCGACAAGCGCCGCAACCTGTGCCATCTTGTCGGCGCGCTCGACTTCCGCCGCTTCGGGGGCGGCGATCATTTCCTGGAACGCATCGCCGCGATGGTCACCGATCTTCACGCGGTCCCCCCGGCGGAAGGGTGTGATCGCGTGCAGGCGCCCGGGGAGCCCGAGTATCTGTGTTCGCTGCACCGGGCAAAGAACGGCATTCCAGTGGATGATGCGCTCTGGGAAGAACTGGCCGCATTGTTGCCCGCCGAGAAGGGATAGGAGCACTAAGGAGTCACGGTTATGAAGCGAGTCATCGTCACTGATTACGCGTTTCCCCACGTCGAACTCGAACGTGAAATCGTTGCGTCGGCGGGTTTCGCTCTTGAGGCGATTCAGCCGATATGCAAGACCGAAGACGACATCATCAGGACCTGCGGACACGCGGACGTGCTCCTCGTGCAGTGGGCGCCCGTAACCCGGCGCGTGCTTGAGGCCCTGCCGAACGTGCGCTGCATCGTCCGCTATGGGGTGGGCGTGAACAACTTCGATCTGGACGCGGCGCGCGACCTCGGCGTTGTAGCGGCCAATGTGCCCGATTTCTGCGTCGAGGAAGTGGCTACGCACGCGTTGGCCATGGTCCTCTCTCTCTGCCGGCGCATCCCCCAGGACCATCACCAGATTCTCCAGGGGAAATGGGGGGTTAATCCTTTTCGGCCCATCCACGCGCTTTCCGAACTCACGCTCGGCCTCGCCGGTTTTGGCAAGATTGCGCGCAATCTCGCCCGCAAGGCCGTCGCGCTGGGTTTCTCCGTCATCGCGTACGATCCCAATGTGAATGATGCTGTCTACGTGGAACACCAGGCAACGTCCGTCACCTTTCAGGAACTCATCGAGCGCGCAGACGTGGTTTCGCTGCATTGTCCCCTGGTCCCGGAGACGACGCATCTCATGGACCGCGCCGCCTTCGCGCGGATGAAACCGGGCGCGCTGCTCATCAACACATCGCGCGGGCCCGTCGTTCACGAAGAGGCGCTCGTCGAAGCGCTGCGATCCGGGCGGCTCGGCGGCGCGGGGCTGGACGTTTTCGAGGAAGAACCGCTGCCCGCAACAAGCCCCTTGCGCGCGTTTCCGAACGTAATCCTGACCAGCCACGCCGCATCCGTTTCGGAAAAGGCCGTGGAGATTTTGCAGCGCAAGGCGGCCGAGGCCGCGCGCGATTTCTTGCAGGGAAAGGACCCGGTCTCGCGGCTCGTATGACGCGGAACCCCGCGTAAATCGGCCTGGGAAAACACACGGAGGACATGATGAACACACTCGCGGCCGCAATCGAGCGCGCGCGCGTGCCGGACGGCGGCGTCGCGCTCTGGTGGCTTGCCCAAGCCGGCTTTGTTTTCAAGACGGCGTCCGGCACCGTCCTGTACCTTGACCCCTACCTCTCGAACGCCGTCGAAAAGGCCTTCGGGTTCAAGCGGCTGTCGCTGTCGCCAATTCCAATGGAGGCGGTCCGCGCCGATTGGCTGATCAGTTCGCATGAACACCTGGACCATCTGGACACCGACGCGCTGCCGGTGATCGCGCGCAATTGCCCGTCCTGCCGCTTTGCCGGTTCACAGGGCTGCCTGCCCGAATACGAGAAGATGGGCATCTCAATGGACCGGTTTACGCTATTGAAACCCGGGGAACGCCGCGCACTCGCCGATTTCGCCGTCATCCCGGCGCAATCCGACCATGGCGACCTCTCCCCTACCGCGCTTTCGCTGCTCCTCGATTTCGGCGGCGTGCGCGTGTTGTTCACGGGCGACACGGCGCTGAACGTCCCGCTCATGCAGCCACTGATAGACCTCAATCCGGACGTGCTGCTGACCTGTATCAACGGCCGCTTTGGCAATCTCACTGCGGACGAGGCAGCCGGGCTTGCGGCTGTTGTGTCACCGCGGGTCGTCGTCCCCTGTCATTTCTGGATGTTCAAGGAGCACAATGGCGACCCGCAGGCCTTTGTCGAGGCGTGTGCGCGGCGTTGCCGCGATGTGCCGCTCCGTCTCTTGTCGCCGGGGGAAGGGTTTTGTTGCACAGCAGAGGCCATCGAGGCCGTTCAGGTTGCATCATAGAAGGAAGCATCATGGCTAGACGGATTCGTTATGTCGAGGCGCTCCGCGAAGGCATGCGCCAGGAAATGGAACGCGACCCCTCGGTCTTCGTGATGGGCGAAGGCGTGGGACCGCACGGGAGCTGTTTCAAGCAGACTGACGGGTTCTGCGCCCAGTTCGGCGCGGACCGGTCCCGCGACACGCCCATATCGGAACTGGCCATTGCCGGCACCGCGGCGGGCGCGGCCCTGCTGGGGATGCGGCCCATCGCCGATCTGATGTGGATCGATTTTTCCATGCTGGCCACGGACCAAATCTGCAATCAGGCGGCGAAACTTCGGTATATTTCCAACGGGCAGGTAAAAGTGCCCGTTGTGTACCGGATGACGACGGGCAAATCGATGTCCAACGCCGCGCAGCACTCCGGCTCGTTCTATTCCTGGTACATCAACACGCCGGGGTTGAAGGTCGTCGTGCCCAGCACGCCCTACGATGCCAAGGGGCTCATTATTGCAGCCATCCGCGACGACGAGCCCGTGGTCTATCTCGAACACAAACTCCTGCTCAACGTGCGCGGCGAAGTGCCCGAGGAGCCTTACGAACTCCCGATCGGCGTCGCCGACGTGAAGCGCGAGGGAACCGACCTGACTATTGTCGCCACGGGGGCGATGGTTGGCTTCAGCCTTGCCGCCGCCGATATCGCCGCGAAGGAAGGCGTTTCGGTCGAGGTGGTCGACCCGCGGTCGCTCATGCCTTACGACGGCGAGACCATCCTGGCCTCGGTGCGCAAGACCGGTCGCCTGCTTGTTGTCGACGAGGGATTCCGCTACTGCGGTTTTGCATCGGAGATAATCGCGTTCGTCGTGGAGAACGCCATGGGCGCGCTGCGCCAGCCGCCGCGGCAGGTGACTACGATGCACACGACGGTGCCATTTAGCCCGCCCATGGAGAATTACGTCTTCCCGAACAAGGACCGCGTGGCGGAAGCCATTCGCGCAATGCTGGCGGTCCAGGCGGAAGGAGTCTGATACGATGGATGACTCAGCCAAAATCCAACTGCTCGAAACCATGCTGCGCATTCGCCTGGCCGAGTTGCAGCTTGCCGTCATGTACAAGAACGGGCTCGTGCCCTGCGCGGCCCATCTCTATGAGGGCGAGGAGGCCGTCGCGGCGGGCGTCTGCGCGAATCTGCGCAGGGACGACTGCATCACGAGCACGCACCGCGGCCACGGGCATTGCATCGCCAAGGGCATGCCTATGCGCGATATGATCGCCGAGGTGTCCGCGCGGAAGACGGGATGCTGCGGAGGCAAGGGCGGCACAATGCACCTCTTCAAGCCCGAAATCGGCGTCATGGGCACGGTCGGCATCGTAGGCGGCGGCATACCGTTATCGACAGGCCTTGGCCTCGCCATGCAGATGCAGAAAACAGACCGCGTGGCGGTGAGTTTCTTCGGCGACGGCGCGGCGAATAACGGCGCGTTCCACGAAAGCCTGAATCTGGCCGCGTTGTGGAAACTGCCCGTCATTTATGTCTGCGAGAACAACCAATACGCGACGTCCGTCGCGGTGTGGCGGTCCACTCCGATACCCAACATCGGAATCCGCGGCGCCGCCTACGGCATCCCCGGCGTCACGGTCGACGGCAACCGCGTCGACGACGTGTATGCAGTGGCGATGGAAGCCGTGTCGCGCGCCCGGGCAGGGCTCGGCCCCACGCTGGTCGAATGCCAGACGTACCGTATCCGGGGGCATTTTGAAGGCGACGACAGTCTCTATCGCACCAAGGAAGAGGTCATCGAGGCGCGCAAGCGCGACCCCATCGACTACTGGAAGACAAAGCTGATGGCCGAAGGCGTAATCAATGAGGAAGCATTCGCCGCAATCACGAAAAAAGCCGAAGCGGAGGTTGCGGATGCCGCAGCGTTCGCGGAGGCGAGTCCCTTCCCTGACCCGGAAGAGGCGTTGAAATTGACGGCTGAAGCATAGGAGAACAGTCATGGCCCATGTTGTCGTAATGCCGCGTCTGGGACAGACCATGGAAGTGGGCGAAATCGTTGAATGGATGAAGAAGGAAGGCGACCCCATTGAGAAAGGGGAGGTCCTGCTGACAATCCAATCCGACAAGTCGACGCTTGAAGTCGAGGCGGACTACTCCGGGCTCCTCGCAAGAATACTTGCCATGCCGGAGAACGGCGAAATTCCGTGTTTCGAGCCTATCGGCATCATCGCCGCCCCAGGCGAGGCGGTCGACGTGGATAGGGTATTGAGCGAGTTCCGCGCCAGAAGAGGAGCGTAAACCATGCAGGCGGATTTGCGGGGCAAGATTGCCGTGGTGACGGGCGCCGCGCAGGGCATAGGCCGCGCAATCGCGGAGGCGTTTGTGCAGAGCGGCGCGGTTGTCGTCATTGCCGACATCCAGGACGAGAAAGGGCGCGCCACTGCCGCGGAACTCGGCCCTGACACGGCGTTCCACTCGTGCGACATTTCGGATCCCGCTCAGGTGCGCGCCTTGTTCGATGCCGTCATCGCAACGCACGGGCGTCTCGATATCGCCGTCAACAACGCGGGAATCAACACCAGCCGTCCTGAAGACCGGGTCACGGTCGACCAGTACCCGGAAGACATCTGGCGGCGCATCGTCAACGTTGACTTAAACGGGACGTTCTATTGCTGCAAAGCGGAAGCAGCCCAGATGGCGAAGCAGCGGTCGGGTGCGATTGTCAACATCGCCTCGATTGCCGGCGTGGTGCCGCTGCGCCTGCAGATCGGTTTTGTGGCTGCCAAGGCCGGCGTCATCCGGATGACCGAGGCCATGGCGTGCGAATTGGGGCCGATGGGCATCCGCGTCAACTGCGTGTCGCCCGGTTCCACGCTCGTGCAGGGCACGCGCCAGCTCTTCTACAACAATAAAGAAACGGCCGAGCGGCTCCTGTCGTTCATTCCGCAGCGCCGCCCCGCCGAGACGAATGAAATCGCGGCCGCCGTGCTGTTTCTCGCGTCCGATACCGCTTCTTACGTCAACGGGCACAACCT